>NZ_PTRX01000002.1:0-238816 GCF_002966045.1 Escherichia sp. MOD1-EC5189
CTGCCAGCCATTCTGGAGGATGGCGAAAATGGTTTATCTCCCTTTGTCAGAACCAGCATCTACAGACAGTCTAAACATATCCGGGAACTTGAAGAACAAGTTAAACAGGTAGAAGAAGCTCTGGCCTCCTGGTATAGAACGCAGGAAGCCTGCCAGAGAATGGCCAAGATCCCGGGGGTTGGCATGCTAACGGCCACTTATGTGGTAGCAGCAGTGGGTAATGCCCGACAATTCAGTACCGCAAAGCAGTTCGCTTCATGGCTGGGGCTGACACCAAAGGAACATTCCAGCGGCGGGAAACAGCAACTGGGAGGGATCAGCAAACGTGGAGATGGATATTTCCGATACCTGCTGGTTCACGGCGCACGCGCACTTACCGCCTGGGTCAACCGAAACGGCGCGGTTGAGGAGAATTCCTGGCTTCAGGGACTCCTTGAGCGGAAGCACTACAATGTAGCTGTTGTCGCCATGGCGGCAAAAACAGCGAGGATCATGTGGTCAATGTTGTCACACAATACTGAATATCAACCTCGGCAGCTCGCCTGACACAAGGTCAGTCAATCTGACGAGGTGCTGAAAAAAAGTTAACGTCCTGGTAGGTGCAGGTGACTTCAGAAGATGGCAAAACAGGTAAGACCGCAGGCAGGATACACCGAGAGGTAACAAGGGCAAGTTAGCCCGTAGAGGATGATTGGTACCTGCCTGGCGGATTTCATCATGGTTCGGGATAAAAATCCCATCAGAAACCGGATATATGGCTGCACCTACCCGTTTTATTACATAACTGAAGAAAGCATTGCATTCCGGGAGCGTCCATATATGTTACCTCGCGCCCGACCCGGTAGCCGCAAGGGATAAGTCGAGGGCACCGCGCAGCGGCGATTTTGTTCGCCAGAGCCCGGGGGTGCAGGGGGCGGCGGCGATTGGCCGCCCCCTGCGCGCTCCCTGCGCCAGTGACTATATGTGGCTTAACACATCAAGGAGCGCAACAGGAAGATGAATCAATATATTTAAAAAAGGCCTGACATTGCGCCAGGCCTTCTGCGTTAATTAATTACGTTTTTCCAGCAGAGTCCGGTAAATCAGACCACCGATAATGCCGCCGACAATTGGCACCACCCAGAAGAACCACAGTTGTTCTAACGCCCAGCCGCCCTGGAAGATGGCAACCGCAGTACTGCGCGCCGGGTTAACGGAAGTGTTAGTCACCGGAATACTGATTAAGTGAATCAGCGTTAATGCCAGACCAATGGCAATTGGTGCAAAACCCGCCGGAGCGAATTTGTCGGTTGCGCCGTGGATCACCAGCAAGAAACCTGCACTCAATACCAGTTCAACTACCAGCGCGGAAAGCATGGAATAACCGCCTGGTGAATGCTCGCCATAACCGTTAGAAGCAAAACCGCTGGCTACCGCGTCAAATCCCGTTTTACCACTGGCAATTAAATACAGCAGCGCCGCTGCAACAATACCGCCGACAACCTGGGCAATTACGTAGCCAACGACTTCTTTTGCCGGAAAACGTCCGCCAGCCCATAAGCCAATAGTGACCGCCGGGTTAAAATGACCACCAGAAATATGACCAACAGCGAAGGCCATCGTCAGAACGGTTAAACCGAATGCCAGCGCCACGCCGGTAAAACCAATACCTAATTCCGGGAAGCCTGCGGCCAGTACGGCACTACCACAGCCACCAAAAACAAGCCAGAAAGTACCAAAACATTCAGCTGCTAATTTTCTGAACATATCCACCTCAATTAAAAATTGACCCTGTGAAAAATATGGTCGTTTTATAGGGTCGTCGTAAAAAAGTGACGACGGAAATAATGCGCGGCTATTTTAAAAACGAAGGCGAGTCATTCACCAGATAAATAAATCCAGTAAATTTGATTTAGGGCAACAGCGGGTTGCCCCATATAGTCATTTGTCTGATTGACAGTGTAGTGCAAGCAAAAGATTTAATCCTTTAGGCGTAATAAAAAATAATTTATCATGCTAATTATTTGATTTTGTTGTTTTTGCAGACTTATCAGCAAGAGGGAGTATAACGCGATTATTCGCTCATTTTTCAGACATTTGCCATGCTTAAATGTGATGTCATCACGTATTAGCAAGGCCTTTCCCGTTATACTGCCAGCGTAAAGGATAAGTCACATATTTCTGGAGGGGATATGATTCTTGAGCGCGTTGAAATTGTGGGTTTTCGCGGTATCAACCGTTTATCGTTGATGCTGGAACAAAACAACGTCCTGATTGGGGAGAACGCGTGGGGTAAATCCAGCTTGCTGGACGCCTTAACCCTGCTGCTATCGCCAGAATCAGATCTCTACCATTTTGAGCGCGACGATTTCTGGTTTCCGCCGGGAGATATCAACGGGCGGGAACATCATCTGCATATTATTTTGACCTTCCGCGAATCGCTGCCAGGCCGTCATCGGGTACGCCGCTATCGACCGTTGGAAGCATGCTGGACGCCATGCACCGATGGTTATCATCGAATTTTTTATCGCCTGGAAGGGGAGAGTGCGGAAGATGGCAGTGTGATGACACTCCGCAGTTTTCTCGATAAAGACGGACATCCGATTGATGTCGAGGATATTAACGATCAGGCACGCCATCTGGTGCGTTTAATGCCGGTGTTGCGCTTGCGTGATGCCCGTTTTATGCGCCGTATTCGTAACGGCACGGTGCCAAATGTCCCTAATGTGGAAGTCACCGCGCGCCAGCTCGATTTCCTCGCCCGTGAATTATCCTCACATCCGCAAAATCTCTCTGATGGACAGATTCGTCAGGGACTTTCCGCAATGGTGCAGCTGCTTGAGCATTATTTCTCTGAGCAGGGGGCTGGACAAGCGCGATATCGTTTAATGCGGCGGCGGGCCAGTAATGAGCAACGAAGCTGGCGTTATCTGGATATCATCAACCGGATGATTGACCGGCCTGGAGGGCGCTCGTATCGGGTTATTTTGCTCGGCCTGTTTGCTACTTTATTGCAGGCAAAAGGCACATTGCGGCTGGATAAAGACGCCCGTCCATTGTTGCTGATCGAAGATCCAGAAACCCGTTTACACCCCATTATGCTTTCAGTTGCCTGGCATCTGTTGAATCTTCTGCCATTGCAGCGCATTGCCACCACCAACTCTGGCGAGCTGCTTTCGTTAACGCCGGTAGAGCATGTTTGCCGACTGGTACGTGAGTCCTCTCGCGTTGCCGCCTGGCGTCTGGGGCCGAGTGGCTTGAGTACCGAAGATAGCCGACGCATCTCTTTCCACATTCGTTTTAATCGTCCGTCATCGCTGTTTGCACGCTGCTGGCTGCTGGTGGAAGGCGAAACGGAAACCTGGGTTATCAATGAACTGGCGCGTCAGTGCGGACATCATTTTGATGCCGAAGGGATCAAGGTCATTGAGTTTGCCCAGTCCGGGCTAAAGCCACTGGTTAAATTTGCTCGCCGAATGGGGATTGAATGGCATGTACTGGTCGATGGCGATGAAGCCGGGAAGAAGTATGCCGCTACGGTACGCAGCCTGTTGAATAACGATCGGGAAGCCGAACGAGAACATTTAACGGCGTTACCGGCGCTGGATATGGAACATTTTATGTATCGCCAGGGATTTTCCGATGTGTTCCACCGCGTGGCGCAGATCCCGGAAAATGTGCCGATGAATCTGCGTAAAATTATCTCGAAAGCGATCCATCGCTCTTCCAAACCCGATCTTGCCATTGAAGTGGCAATGGAGGCAGGACGTCGTGGTGTGGATTCCGTACCGACACTGCTGAAAAAAATGTTCTCACGCGTGCTGTGGCTGGCGCGCGGTCGCGCGGATTAACCGCGAAACATCGTGGCCATTTGTGGCTGAATAGCGTCGAGCATCTCATAGCGCCGACGGTATTCAGCCCGTTTTTTACTGGCGATTTCGGCAATCTCTTTTCGTGCTATCTGTGCCGGAAGGCGGTAATGGCGTTCAGCATCACATACGCCGCCAACCGACTCCCAGAACGCGTTGTAATCAGCATGGATCTTGCCTTCTTTATCGCGATAACGCAGGCTGCGGTAAATATGTGTTTCATTGCTGACGGCAATGATCTGCTCTACCTGCAAACGTTGGGCAAACAGACAGGCCGCTTCCATCACAAGGCGTTTGGGAAATAGCCCGTGGCAGGCTTTCGTCGCATTCTGGATTTCCTGATGTGGAATTTCCCATTTTGCGCCTTGCAGTCCGCCAATAAACATTGTTCTTTTCCCCTGATATTCACACAGGGTAAACGTGATCTCTGCCAGAGGAATACCTTCGCTGTTGCGGAACAGGATTGTGCTGTCACCTTCTTTATCCATTGAGATCATCATGGTCAGCTCAAGCGTGAACTGCTCGCCGTTTTTGCCTTCCAGCTTCGCCAGTTGCAGCCCGGGGGTATTCAAATATAAGCTGAATTCTTCCGCCGACATACATCCGCGGAGTAACGCATAATGGTAACGTAACGCTCCCAGCAATTGCTTACGGCTAAGATTCGCCGCAAGGTAAGGGCGATGCAGACGCACAGGCAGTCGCGGCTGGCGCGTTAACAACACATTGAGATTAGGCCAGTGGGAAAGTTCGTTCATCCACTCAACGCTTAAACGCGGCATAATCAACGAGCGCAGCAAAAATTTCTGGCGAAAACTACGGCGATGCCAGAATTTACCCGGCCGACACTGTCCACGTGCCAGACTAAGAAAAAGTGACAGGCTGCTGAGAGATTCAGATGGCGTAAAGGTCCGTTCAGTTAGCTGCGACATATTCATGAAATCAATGGTTATACATAACGTCGATTTCACCATGGCGTATCTTAACCAAACATCAATAGTGTGATTACTAACGTAAATTTTAGGGTTTTGTTGATATTTCGTTGAAGTTAATGACCCGGATTGGCATATGGAGTATTCAGAATATTTATGAAAAAGCGGAAAACCGTGAAGAAGCGTTACGTTATTGCGCTGGTGATAGTCATTGCCGGGCTGATTACGTTATGGAGAATTCTTAACGCACCCGTGCCGACTTATCAGACGCTGATTGTGCGCCCCGGTGATTTACAGCAAAGCGTGCTGGCGACCGGAAAGCTGGACGCGCTGCGTAAGGTTGACGTGGGTGCACAGGTCAGCGGTCAGTTGAAAACGCTGTCGGTGGCGATTGGCGATAAAGTAAAAAAAGACCAGCTTTTAGGGGTTATTGATCCTGAACAAGCTGAAAACCAGATCAAGGAGGTGGAAGCAACGCTGATGGAGCTACGCGCGCAGCGGCAGCAGGCGGAAGCGGAGCTGAAACTGGCGCGGGTGACGTATTCCCGTCAGCAACGTCTTGCACAAACGCAGGCGGTTTCACAGCAGGATCTCGATACCGCCGCGACGGAGATGGCTGTGAAACAGGCGCAAATTGGCACCATTGACGCGCAAATCAAGCGCAATCAGGCCTCACTCGATACGGCTAAAACCAATCTCGATTACACCCGCATCGTTGCCCCGATGGCCGGGGAAGTCACGCAAATCACCACTCTGCAAGGCCAGACGGTGATTGCCGCACAACAAGCACCGAACATTCTGACGCTGGCAGATATGAGCACCATGCTGGTAAAAGCGCAGGTTTCTGAAGCGGATGTAATCCACCTGAAGCCGGGGCAAAAAGCCTGGTTTACGGTGCTTGGCGATCCGCTGACGCGCTATGAGGGGCAAATCAAGGATGTGCTACCGACGCCGGAAAAGGTTAACGACGCTATTTTCTATTACGCCCGTTTTGAAGTACCCAACCCCAATGGTTTGCTGCGGCTGGATATGACCGCGCAAGTGCATATTCAGCTCACCGATGTGAAAAATGTGCTGACGATCCCTCTGTCGGCGTTAGGCGATCCGGTTGGCGATAATCGTTATAAAGTCAAATTGTTGCGTAATGGTGAAACACGCGAGCGTGAAGTGACAATTGGCGCACGTAACGATACCGACGTTGAGATTGTCAAAGGGCTGGAAGCGGGCGATGAAGTGGTGATTGGTGAGGCCAAACCAGGAGCTGCACAATGACGCCCTTGCTCGAATTAAAGGATATTCGTCGCAGCTATCCTGCCGGTGATGAGCAGGTTGAGGTGCTGAAGGGCATCACCCTCGATATTTATGCTGGTGAGATGGTGGCGATTGTCGGCGCTTCGGGTTCCGGTAAATCGACCCTGATGAATATTCTCGGCTGCCTGGATAAGGCCACCAGCGGCACCTATCGCGTCGCCGGTCAGGATGTTGCCATGCTGGACGCCGATGCGCTGGCGCAACTGCGTCGCGAACACTTCGGCTTTATTTTCCAGCGTTACCATTTGCTTTCACATTTAACCGCCGAGCAGAACGTTGAAGTACCCGCCGTCTATGCCGGTCTTGAGCGGAAACAGCGGTTGCTTCGCGCCCAGGAGTTACTGCAACGACTGGGGCTGGAAGACCGTACAGAGTATTACCCGGCACAGCTTTCGGGTGGTCAGCAACAGCGCGTCAGCATCGCGCGGGCATTGATGAACGGCGGTCAGGTAATTCTTGCCGATGAACCAACCGGCGCACTGGACAGTCATTCTGGCGAAGAGGTGATGGCGATCCTGCATCAGCTGCGCGATCGCGGGCATACGGTGATTATCGTTACCCACGATCCGCAGGTCGCTGCTCAGGCCGAGCGGGTGATCGAAATTCGCGACGGCGAAATTGTGCGCAATCCTCCCGCCATTGAAAAAGTGAATGTTGCTGGCGGGACGGAGCCTGTTATCAATACGGCGTCTGGCTGGCGGCAGTTTGTCAGCGGTTTTAACGAGGCGCTGACGATGGCGTGGCGGGCGCTGGCAGCGAATAAAATGCGTACTTTACTGACCATGCTGGGGATTATTATCGGTATTGCGTCGGTGGTTTCCATTGTCGTGGTGGGCGATGCCGCTAAACAAATGGTGCTGGCGGATATCCGTTCTATTGGTACGAATACTATTGATGTCTATCCCGGGAAAGATTTTGGCGATGACGATCCGCAATATCAGCAGGCGCTGAAGTACGACGACTTAATCGCCATCCAAAAACAACCGTGGGTCGCCTCAGCCACTCCTGCCGTCTCGCAAAACCTGCGCCTGCGTTATAACAATGTCGATGTGGCTGCCAGTGCCAATGGCGTGAGCGGCGATTATTTTAATGTCTATGGCATGACCTTCAGTGAAGGGAACACCTTTAATCAGGAGCAGCTGAACGGTCGTGCGCAAGTCGTGGTTCTCGACAGTAATACTCGCCGTCAGCTTTTCCCCCATAAAGCAAATGTGGTTGGCGAGGTTATCTTGGTTGGTAATATGCCAGCGAGAGTCATCGGCGTGGCAGAGGAAAAACAGTCGATGTTTGGCAGTAGTAAAGTGCTGCGCGTGTGGTTACCTTACAGCACGATGTCCGGGAGAGTTATGGGCCAGTCGTGGCTGAACTCTATTACTGTCAGGGTGAAAGAGGGCTTTGACAGCGCCGAGGCGGAACAGCAACTCACGCGTTTACTTTCACTGCGCCACGGTAAGAAGGATTTCTTTACCTGGAACATGGACGGCGTCTTGAAAACCGTTGAAAAGACCACACGTACTTTACAACTGTTTCTGACGCTGGTGGCGGTGATTTCGCTGGTGGTGGGCGGTATTGGTGTAATGAATATTATGCTGGTGTCAGTGACCGAGCGGACGCGGGAAATTGGCATTCGCATGGCTGTAGGTGCGCGAGCAAGCGATGTTTTGCAACAGTTTCTGATCGAAGCCGTACTGGTTTGCCTGGTCGGTGGCGCGTTGGGAATAACACTGTCACTGTTAATTGCTTTCACCTTGCAGCTTTTCTTACCCGGCTGGGAGATTGGTTTTTCACCGTTGGCGCTGCTGCTGGCGTTTCTCTGCTCGACGGTCACCGGGATTTTATTTGGCTGGTTACCCGCACGAAATGCGGCACGACTGGATCCAGTAGATGCTCTGGCACGAGAGTAATTTTTGAGATAAAAATGCCAGCCGATCGGGCTGGCATTTTGCCTTTAGGATGTACACAATGAGACAGAAGAGCTATGCGACTGCCGCTTCTACTTCGACGGGCACAATAACACTGGCGTGATTGCCTTTTGGCCCCTGGTGGACATCAAACTGAACGGATTGTCCAGCTTTTAGCGTTCTGTAACCATCCATCTGAATGGTGGAATAATGAGCGAAAATATCTTCGCCGCCGCCTTCAGGGCAGATGAAACCAAACCCTTTGGCATTGTTGAACCACTTAACAGTACCCTTTTCCATGCTTCGACATCCTTCGCAAATCTTATACAAGTAAGATGGAATAAACCGGGGTCAGAGAGGGGGCTGTTCAAAACCTCGCCAACTCTAGAAATACAATTTAGAGAATTAGGGCGAGCCGTCAAGCATTTGACAGGGGCCAGGGGGCAGGTATGAATCAAAAATTTGAAGCAGTTAACGCTATTGACAGGAATGTGACAGATGTCGCTGATGCCAACGATAGATGATAGTTATCTATCATGTGGAGTAGATTGGTCAGGCAAATAAGCTCTTGTCAGCGGCAGGGCGTTCTGCCGATAACCGTAACCGAAGATGATAACTGACAATGGGTAAAACGAACGACTGGCTGGACTTTGATCAACTGGCGGAAGAAAAAGTTCGCGACGCGCTAAAACCGCCATCTATGTATAAAGTGATATTAGTCAATGATGATTACACTCCGATGGAGTTTGTTATTGACGTGTTACAAAAATTCTTTTCTTATGATGTAGAACGTGCAACGCAATTGATGCTCGCTGTTCACTACCAGGGGAAGGCCATTTGCGGAGTCTTTACCGCCGAGGTTGCAGAAACCAAAGTGGCGATGGTGAACAAGTACGCGAGGGAGAATGAGCATCCATTGCTGTGTACGCTAGAAAAAGCCTGAATGCAGGCATAAAAATTGGGGGAGGTGCCTATGCTCAATCAAGAACTGGAACTCAGTTTAAATATGGCTTTCGCCAGAGCGCGCGAGCACCGTCATGAGTTTATGACCGTCGAGCACTTGTTACTGGCGCTGCTCAGTAACCCATCTGCCCGGGAGGCGCTGGAAGCGTGTTCTGTGGATTTGGTTGCGCTCCGTCAGGAACTGGAAGCCTTTATTGAACAAACCACACCCGTTCTGCCTGCCAGTGAAGAGGAGCGCGACACACAGCCAACGCTGAGTTTTCAGCGTGTACTGCAACGTGCGGTCTTCCATGTCCAGTCCTCCGGTCGCAATGAGGTTACCGGTGCAAACGTTCTGGTCGCTATCTTTAGCGAACAGGAGTCGCAGGCGGCATATCTGTTGCGCAAACATGAAGTCAGCCGTCTCGATGTGGTGAACTTTATCTCTCATGGCACGCGTAAAGACGAGCCGACACAGTCTTCTGATCCTGGCAGCCAGCCAAACAGCGAAGAACAAGCTGGTGGGGAGGAACGTATGGAGAATTTCACGACGAACCTGAATCAGCTTGCGCGTGTGGGCGGAATCGACCCACTGATTGGTCGTGAGAAGGAGCTGGAGCGTGCTATTCAGGTTCTCTGCCGTCGCCG
The DNA here is from genome assembly GCF_002966045.1 of Escherichia sp. MOD1-EC5189. NCBI lineage: Bacteria > Pseudomonadati > Pseudomonadota > Gammaproteobacteria > Enterobacterales > Enterobacteriaceae > Escherichia > Escherichia sp. MOD1-EC5189. The sequence continues at coordinate 9,580 of NZ_PTRX01000002.1, forward strand.
TAAAAACAACCCGCTGCTGGTGGGGGAGTCTGGTGTCGGTAAAACCGCGATTGCGGAAGGTCTTGCCTGGCGAATTGTTCAGGGCGATGTGCCGGAAGTGATGGCTGACTGTACGATTTACTCTCTCGATATCGGTTCTCTGTTAGCGGGCACTAAATATCGCGGCGACTTTGAAAAACGTTTTAAAGCGTTGCTCAAGCAGCTGGAGCAGGACACTAACAGCATCCTGTTTATTGATGAGATCCACACCATTATCGGTGCGGGTGCAGCCTCTGGTGGTCAGGTTGATGCGGCTAACCTGATCAAACCGTTGCTCTCAAGCGGTAAAATTCGCGTAATTGGTTCGACAACCTATCAGGAGTTCAGCAACATTTTCGAGAAAGACCGTGCTCTGGCGCGTCGCTTCCAGAAAATTGATATTACTGAACCGTCGATCGAAGAAACCGTACAGATCATCAACGGCCTGAAACCGAAGTACGAAGCGCACCATGACGTGCGTTATACCGCAAAAGCGGTGCGTGCAGCGGTAGAGCTGGCGGTGAAATACATTAACGATCGTCATCTGCCGGATAAAGCCATTGACGTTATCGACGAAGCGGGCGCTCGCGCACGCCTGATGCCGGTAAGCAAACGCAAGAAAACCGTTAATGTGGCGGATATTGAGTCCGTGGTGGCCCGTATTGCGCGCATTCCAGAGAAGAGTGTTTCTCAGAGTGACCGCGATACCCTGAAAAACCTCAGCGATCGCCTGAAAATGCTGGTCTTCGGTCAGGATAAAGCCATTGAGGCGCTGACTGAAGCCATTAAGATGGCGCGTGCAGGTTTAGGTCACGAACATAAACCAGTCGGTTCGTTCCTGTTTGCCGGCCCTACCGGGGTCGGGAAAACAGAGGTGACGGTACAGCTTTCGAAAGCTTTGGGCATTGAGCTTCTGCGCTTTGATATGTCCGAGTATATGGAACGCCATACCGTCAGCCGTCTGATTGGTGCGCCTCCGGGATACGTTGGTTTTGATCAGGGCGGTTTGCTGACTGATGCGGTCATCAAGCATCCTCATGCGGTGCTGCTGCTGGACGAAATCGAGAAAGCGCACCCGGACGTGTTCAATATTCTGTTGCAGGTGATGGACAACGGTACGCTGACCGATAACAACGGACGCAAAGCGGACTTCCGTAACGTGGTGCTGGTGATGACCACTAATGCCGGGGTACGGGAAACTGAGCGTAAATCCATTGGTCTTATCCACCAGGATAACAGCACCGATGCGATGGAAGAGATCAAGAAGATCTTTACACCGGAATTCCGTAACCGTCTCGACAACATTATCTGGTTCGATCATCTCTCCACCGACGTGATCCATCAGGTAGTGGACAAATTCATCGTCGAGTTGCAGGTTCAGTTGGATCAGAAAGGTGTTTCTCTGGAAGTGAGCCAGGAAGCGCGTAACTGGCTGGCCGAGAAAGGTTACGACCGGGCAATGGGCGCACGTCCGATGGCGCGTGTCATCCAGGACAACCTGAAAAAACCGCTCGCCAACGAACTGTTGTTTGGTTCGCTGGTGGACGGCGGTCAGGTGACGGTTGCGCTGGATAAAGAGAAAAATGAGCTGACTTACGGATTCCAGAGTGCACAAAAGCACAAGGCGGAAGCAGCGCATTAATCTGATTGTTAGGTAGGTTTGTGAAGTCCGTAATCTCGTCAGGGGTTACGGACTTTTTATTTGTAGGGTGGAATGGTGAAAACCCTATTTTTGGAGGTGAAGGTAAGTTGTTGATAATTAATGGTGCTGGAAGGTAAGAATAAAAAAGGGTGGCAGCAGGAAAATGAGATGATTTTTCTTTATTAACAACGAGCTAAACGTGTAGTATTTGAGTTCACTGCCGTACAGGCAGCTTAGAAAGCCAACCGAAAGAAAAACTCGATTTTTATACCGTTCACTGCCGTACAGGCAGATAAAATGCGAAAAAAAAGCCCGTACTTTCGTACGAACTCTTCTTCAAATATGGCGGTGAGGGGGGGATTCGAACCCCCGATACGTTGCCGTATACACACTTTCCAGGCGTGCTCCTTCAGCCACTCGGACACCTCACCAAATTGTTTTGCTGCCTGACCTCATGGGGGGCAACGGGGCGCTACTATAGGGAGTTGGAGTAAAACGGTCAAGAAGAATTTTAATGATAATTATTGTTTGCTCATACTGTAAACAAGTTGTGCAGTATATCTACATCGAGACAAGTTATGTTATGGACTTATACTTCCAAAGTACTTCATACATATCACAAAATAAAAAGGCCGGTTAAACCGACCTTTTACTCGTTCTTTCTCTTCGCCCATCAGGCGGTAAAACAATCAGCGACTACGGAAGACAATGCGGCCTTTGCTCAGGTCGTACGGGGTCAGCTCAACAGTCACTTTGTCGCCCGTCAGGATGCGGATGTAGTTTTTACGCATTTTACCGGAGATGTGTGCAGTAACCACGTGACCGTTTTCTAACTCTACGCGGAACATGGTGTTAGGCAACGTTTCAAGAACGGTACCTTGCATTTCAATATTGTCTTCTTTGGCCATCTAATCCTCTGGGGTATCACTACCGTAATTTGAACCGGCAAGATAATGCCGAAGTTCTGTAAATAAGTAAAGATTTGCGCGCTAAATCGCAACAAACAGGTTCGGCACATTACTCCGAAAACACACGGCTAAGCCGCACCAAAAGCGCAACGTATAAGGGAGCGGTGAGATAAACGATGGGCGTTACCTGACGCGAAAAATTCCTTATCGGCAGCGGGGTAATGAGCGTAACCAACTCTGCGACCGCAATTATAACACTCTGGGGAGAAATGTGCCGAAAACATTCATTCTTGTGGTGAAAACAAGCACCGTGGTACCCAGAAATTATTCGGCAATCGTCCGAGGCGCATTTGATTGAGATAATTTAGATAATCCCGGCGGGGAATTTCGCAGGCACCAAGCGAAGCTGTGTGATCGTTAAGGACCTGGCAGTCGATAAGTTTGCCACCGTGACGGATAAATTCATCACAGAAGACCAGTAGCGCTGTTTTGGACGCGTTTTCCATCCGGCTGAACATAGACTCGCCACAAAATAGCGTTCCCTGGGCCACGCCGTACATACCGCCGACAAGCTCATCTTCACACCAGACTTCGATGGAGTGGGCATGACCGAGTTCGTGAAGGCGATGGTAGGCTTCGACCACGCCACGCGTGATCCAGGTTCCTTCTTCGCGATCGCTGGCACAGCCTTCAATGACCTGACCAAAGGCGTAATTCATCGTGACACGATAGGGCGAGCGTTTATGAAATCGTTTCATACTACGGCTGATATGCAATGATTCAGGCCATAGTACCGCGCGAGGATCGGGCGACCACCAGAGGATGGGGTCGCCTGGAGAAAACCACGGAAAAATACCACGCTGATAAGCCATTAACAGGCGCGCAGGGCTAAGATCGCCCCCCAGTGCCAGCAGGCCGTTAGGCTCACGTAATGCGCCTTCCGGGGAAGGGAAGGCTATTGAATGGCGAGAAAGCTGAACCAGGCGCATGACCGCAAAACCCCACGCAAGTCGGATCGTTCAATAATAGCTTACAAACCCTGCTTAAACTGGTAATAACGCCCCTGTCGGGCAAGCAGTTCTGCGTGAGTACCTTGCTCAATAATTTGCCCGTTGTCCATCACTATTATTTGCTGGAAACGAGAGAGCCCGCGAAGTCGATGGGTGACCATTAACACCGTTTTCTCACGCATCATTTCTGCAAGTAATTCAAGGATCTGACTTTCAGTTGTGGCATCTAAGCCTTCGGTAGGTTCATCCAGCAATACCAGTGGCGCATCATGTAACAGCGCACGGGCGATAGCCAGACGGCGCAGTTCACCACCGGAGAGCTGGCGTCCGCCTTCACCTAACCAACTGTTGAGACCTGCATCCTCGAGCAGCTTCTCCAGACCAACTCGACGCAAGATCTCCGCCAGAGCTTCATCACTACTGCCAGGCGAGGCGAGTAACAGATTATCACGCAGCGTGGCGCTAAACAGATGCACTCGCTGTGGCACAACGCTGATGGTCTGGCGCAGAGTTGCTTCGTTCAGGCTGGCTATGGGACTATCGTTAAGTAAAATCTCGCCCTGTTGCGGGTCCCATGCGCGGGTCAGCAGTTGTAACAATGTTGATTTACCGCATCCGGTTCGCCCGAGAATCGCAATATGTTCTCCGGCGTTTACTTGAAGAGAAATCCCTTTCAGTGCTTGTTGGGATTGCTCCGGATAAGTGAACTGAACATCCCGTAACGTCAGCGAAACGCAATCGGCAACACGGGTTTGGGTATCAGGGAAGGTGACTTCAGGTTTTTGATCCGTTAAATCGGTGATCCGTACGGCAGAGGCAATGACTTGCCCCAGATGCTGAAATGCACCCGTTACTGGTGCCAGTGCTTCAAACGCGGCTAACGCACAGAAGACAAACAGGGCAATTAACGCGCCTGGTTGAGTATTGCCACCAACGCCGCCAGACGCCATCCACAGCATCAGGATCACCGCTAACGCGCCAATTAACAGCATTATTGCTTGCGACAAAGCTGTCAGTTCAGATTGACGGCGTTGCGCTTCCAGCCACTGAATTTCAGTATTCTCTAATTGCGTGCGATAACGATCGCTGGCACCAAAAATGGTCAGCTCAGCTTGCCCTTGCAGCCAGGCTGTCAGTTGTTGGCGATACTGCCCGCGAAGATGAGTCAGATTTTGCCCGGTGCTTTTTCCCGCACGATAAAACAGCGGTGGCATCAGCAAAAGCGTCAGTAACATAATGCCGCCCAGCGTAAAGGCGAGGGTGAAATCAAGGAAACTTAACCCGATTGTCACCACCATAATCACCACAAAAGCGCCCACCAGCGGCGAGATAACGCGCAGGTAAAGATGATCGAGCGTATCAACATCCGCCACCACGCGGTTGAGCAATTCGCCCTGACGATAGCGCGCCAGTCCGGCAGGGGAGAGGGGGAGCAATTTGCTGAAGGTGTAAATGCGCAGATGCTGCAACACGCGGAAAGTCGCGTCATGGCTCACCAGACGTTCAAAATAACGCCCGGCGGTACGGGTGATTGCTGCGCCACGCACGCCTGCAGCGGGTAGCATATAGTTGAAGCTATACAGTCCTGCAACGCCCGCCACCGCTGAGGCGGAGAGGAACCAGCCGGAAAGTGTCAACAGACCGATACTGGCGAGCAGTGTGACAATTGCTAGCACAATGCCAAGGCTTAACATCCATTTATGACGTTTATACAGAGCCAGATAGGGTAGCAAAGCGCGCATTTAAATCTCCTCCTGACGATGGGCCAGCAATGTGGCAAAAGGACCGTTAGCCACGCTTAATTCCGCGTAACGTCCTTGCTCGATAATCTGACCATCCTGCATTACCCAAATGACATCCCAGTCAGCAAGATCTTCTAACTGGTGGGTGACCATTAACGTTGTCTGGCGCAGAGAGGCGGCATTCAGCGCCTCCATTACGCGCTGTTCACTGTGAGCATCAAGGCTTGCTGCGGGTTCATCCAACAGTAATAGCGAACAGGGATTCAGTAATGCACGCGCCACCGCCACACGTTGTGCCTGGCCTACGGAAAGGCGGGCAGCCTGGTCGCCAACAGGCGTATCAACTCCTTGTGGCAGGAGCGGTAGAAACTCACTGACCCACGCGTTATCCAGTGCTGTTTGTAACTCTTGTTCGCTGGCATCAGGTCGTGCCAGCAGTACGTTATCTCGTAGTGTTGCTGCTGGTAATTGTGGATTTTGACCAACCCAGGAGAGATGCTTACGCCATGATTCCGGTGATAAATCACGTAATTCTATTCCGTTGATTCGTAGCGATCCCTGATATGAAAGAAAACCGGAAAGCGCATTCAGTAGTGAGCTTTTACCTGAACCGCTACGACCAACCAACACCGCTCGTTGGCCTGCTGGCAAAGTAAAGTTCAACGGACCTGCCAGCGTTTTACCTTCCGGCGACGTGATAAACAGATCCTCGGCCTCAATGGTCACCGGATCGGCCGACGTTAATTCAGCCTCACCGCGCTGCGGATGGGCGAGCGGGGTTTCCATAAACGTTTTCAGACTGTCCGCCGCGCCAACAGCCTGGGCTTTAGCATGATAAAACGTACCCAGATCGCGCAATGGCTGGAAAAACTCCGGCGCAAGGATCAGGGCCAGAAACCCCGCAGCCAGCGTCACGCCAGTATCGTAGTGACCAAAATCCAGCTCGCCGAGGTAGGAAAAACCAAAGTAGACCGCCACCAGAGCAATTGACAGCGAGGTAAAAAATTCGAGAATGCCGGAGGATAAAAACGCCAGCCGTAGCACTTCCATTGTCCGTTGGCGGAAATCTTCCGAAGCAGAACGAATACTTTCAATTTCAGCTTCGCCACGACCAAAAATACGCAATGTTTCCATGCCGCGCAGGCGATCGAGGAAATGTCCACTTAAGCGAGCAAGTGCAAGAAAGTTACGTCTGTTAGCATCGGCAGCTCCCATTCCAACCAGCGCCATAAACAAGGGAATTAACGGTGCAGTACCCAACAGAATGAGTGCTGCAGCCCAGTTAGAGGGGAAGATAGCCACCACAATCAGCAGCGGCACCGATACCGCCAGCGCCATTTGTGGCAGGTAGCGTGCATAGTAATCATGCATATCGTCAATTTGCTCGAGTACCAGCGTCGCCCAACTACCTGCCGGTTTACCCTGAATCCACGCTGGCCCTGCTTGTTGCAGACGGTCGAGAACCTGACGGCGGATGGCAAAGCGGATATGCTGCCCGGCGTGATAACCCACTCGTTCGCGTAACCAGACCACCCATGCGCGCAGTACAAAGGTCAGAACCAGTAACGTAAAGGGAAGCAGCAGGGCTTCACGGGGAATACTCTCCATAATCATATGTTGCAGAATACGCGCCATGAACCAGGCCTGGGCAATGATCAATATGCCGCTCACAAAGCCCAGTAGACGAGAAATATTCAGCCAACGTTGGGAGATGACGCTTTGCTGTTTTAACCAGCGGGTTAACTCTTTTTGACGGGATTTATTCATTGCACGCTTAGCAGGTGAGTTATCAGAATTATTTGCAGAGCAATGTTACAACGGGGAAAAAATAAAGGCGACCCATAGTCGCATGGTGTCGCCTTCTTTACTTTTGTTACTGATTTGTAAAATTATTTTGCGTCAGCTAAACCATCGAGGTAGCGTTCCGCATCAAGTGCCGCCATGCAGCCTGTACCCGCAGATGTAATGGCCTGGCGATAAATGTGATCCATCACGTCGCCTGCGGCAAAGACGCCAGGGATGCTGGTCTGGGTGGCATTACCATGAATACCCGACTGCACTTTGATGTAGCCGTTTTCCAGTTCCAGCTGCCCTTCGAAAATAGCCGTGTTCGGGCTGTGGCCGATAGCAACAAACAGACCGGCAACGTCGAGTGACTCGATATTATCGGTGTTTTGCGTATCGCGCAGACGAACGCCAGTGACGCCCATCTGATCGCCGGTCACTTCTTCCAGCGTACGGTTGGTGTGCAGAATAATGTTGCCGTTCTCCACTTTATCCATCAGACGCTTAATGAGGATTTTTTCCGCGCGGAAACCATCTCGGCGGTGAATCAGATGAACTTCCGAAGCGATGTTAGACAGATACAGCGCCTCTTCAACCGCGGTATTGCCGCCGCCGATGACCGCAACTTTCTGGTTACGATAGAAGAAACCGTCGCAGGTTGCACAGGCAGAAACCCCACGCCCTTTAAAGGCTTCTTCAGAGGGCAGGCCGAGATAGCGAGCAGAAGCTCCAGTGGCAATAATCAGCGCATCGCAAGTGTATTCGCCGCTATCGCCAGTCAGACGGAACGGACGATTCTGCAAATCTACTTTGCTGATGTGATCAAAAATGATTTCAGTTTCAAATTTAGCGGCATGTTCGTGCATGCGCTCCATTAATAACGGACCGGTCAGATCGTTTGGATCGCCTGGCCAGTTTTCCACTTCCGTAGTGGTGGTCAGTTGGCCGCCTTTTTCCATGCCGGTAATCAGCACAGGTTGCAGGTTGGCGCGCGCCGCGTAGACAGCAGCGGTGTATCCCGCCGGGCCTGAACCCAGGATAAGCAGTTTACTGTGTTTGGTCGTGCCCATGAGATCCCCATAGTTGTTGGCAGACAATGGGCAGGATTGTAGGGAATTTACAGACGTAAAAAAAGAGTATGACGATTTTGTTAACAATTTGTGCAATCGGCAGTATCGATAAGCAGGTCAAACTCCCTCCGGCATTATCACCTCTGCTACTTAAATTTCCCGCGTTATAAGCCGATTAAATGATGAATAAACGCCCCTGTTAATGAATATCTGGCATGTTGTACTAAAAATCGATGTTTTGCTTTGACAATCCCCTGGTGTTTTGCGAAAACATTCGAGGAAGAAAAAAAACAGTATTCTTATATGCGCATAACCATGCATGTAAATACCATGTTTACCGTGCTAGTGAAATCTACGTATGGCGTGGACAGACGCCATTCGTGATGTCGATAGCTGCCACCAGGCAACGGTCTTCTCACCGTAGACCAGGCATTGCGCGCCGTGAATCTTAATGATTTCGGTCTATCGTGACGGGTAGCGACTCTGAACAGTGATGTTTCAGGGTCAGACAGGAGTAGGGAAGGAATACAGAGAGACAATAATAATGGTAGATAGCAAGAAGCGCCCTGGCAAAGATCTCGACCGTATCGATCGTAACATTCTTAATGAGTTGCAAAAGGATGGGCGTATTTCTAACGTCGAGCTTTCTAAACGTGTGGGACTTTCCCCAACGCCGTGCCTTGAGCGTGTGCGTCGGCTGGAAAGACAAGGGTTTATTCAGGGCTATACAGCGCTGCTGAACCCCCATTATCTGGATGCATCACTTCTGGTATTCGTTGAGATTACTCTGAATCGTGGCGCACCGGATGTGTTTGAACAATTCAATACCGCTGTACAAAAACTTGAAGAAATTCAGGAGTGTCATTTAGTATCCGGTGATTTCGACTACCTGTTGAAAACACGCGTGCCGGATATGTCGGCTTACCGTAAGTTGCTAGGGGAAACCCTGCTGCGTCTGCCTGGCGTCAATGACACGCGGACATACGTTGTTATGGAAGAAGTCAAGCAGAGTAATCGTCTGGTTATTAAGACGCGCTAACACGGAACAGGTGCAAAATCGGCGTATTTTGATTACACTCCTGTTAATCCATACAGCAACAGTACTGGGGTAACCTGGTACTGTTGTCCGTTTTAGCATCGGGCAGGAAAAGCCTGTAACCTGGAGAGCCTTTCTTGAGCCAGGAATACACTGAAGACAAAGAAGTCACATTGACAAAGTTAAGTAGCGGCCGCCGCCTTCTGGAGGCGTTGCTGATCCTTATTGTCCTGTTTGCCGTCTGGTTGATGGCTGCCTTACTAAGCTTTAACCCTTCGGACCCCAGCTGGTCGCAAACGGCCTGGCATGAACCTATCCATAATATAGGTGGGATGCCCGGTGCGTGGCTGGCAGATACGCTGTTCTTTATTTTTGGCGTGATGGCTTACACCATTCCCGTCATTATTGTCGGCGGTTGTTGGTTTGCCTGGCGTCATCAATCCAGCGACGAATACATTGATTATTTTGCCGTTTCGCTACGCATCATTGGCGTTTTGGCGCTCATCCTTACCTCCTGTGGTCTGGCGGCAATCAACGCTGACGATATCTGGTATTTTGCCTCCGGTGGCGTCATTGGCAGCTTACTAAGCACTACGCTACAACCACTGCTACACAGTAGCGGGGGAACTATTGCGCTGCTCTGCGTTTGGGCAGCGGGCCTGACGCTGTTCACCGGTTGGTCATGGGTGACCATTGCTGAAAAACTCGGCGGCTGGATTTTAAACATTCTCACCTTCGCCAGTAATCGTACCCGTCGCGATGATACCTGGGTCGATGAAGATGAGTATGAAGACGACGAAGAATATGAAGATGAAAATCACGGCAAACAGCATGAATCACGCCGTGCCCGTATTCTTCGCGGCGCGTTAGCGCGTCGTAAACGTCTGGCGGAAAAATTCATTAATCCGATGGGGCGGCAAACAGATGCTGCGTTGTTCTCCGGTAAGCGGATGGATGATGAAGAAGAGATTACCTACACTGCACGCGGTGTGGCTGCCGACCCTGACGACGTCCTCTTTTCGGGCAATCGTGCAACGCAGCCAGAATATGACGAATACGATCCATTATTAAACGGTGCGCCAATTACCGAACCTGTTGCTGTAGCTGCTGCTGCTACCACGGCGACACAAAGCTGGGCTGCACCGGTTGAACCTGTGACTCAGACGCCGCCAGTTGCCTCTGTTGATGTTCCACCTGCGCAACCAACTGTAGCCTGGCAGCCTGTACCGGGGCCGCAAACGGGCGAGCCGATTATTTCTCCTGCACCGGAAGGTTACCCACAGCAACCACAATATGTGCAGCCTGCAGTGCAATATAATGAGCCGCTGCAACAACCTGTACAGCCACAGCAGCCGTATTATGCACCTGCGGCGGAACAACCTGTGCAGCAGCCTTGTTACGCTCCTGCGCCGGAACAACCTGTTCAGCAACCGTATTACGCTCCTGCACCTGAACAACCGGTGGCAGGTAACGCCTGGCAAGCCGAAGAGCAGCAATCCACTTTTGCTCCGCAGTCTACATACCAGACGCAGCAAACTTATCAGCAGCCAGCCGCTCAAGAACCGTTATACCAACAGCCGCAATCCGTTGAACAGCAGCCTGTTGCGGAGCCTGAACCCGTTGTAGAAGATACAAAACCCGCACGTCCGCCGCTTTACTATTTTGAAGAAGTGGAAGAGAAGCGTGCCCGTGAACGTGAACAACTTGCGGCCTGGTATCAACCGATTCCTGAACCGGTTAAAGAACCAGAACCGATTAAATCATCGCTGAAAGCACCTTCTGTTGCAGCAGTACCTCCAGTAGAAGCCGCTGCCGCTGTTTCTCCGCTGGCATCTGGCGTGAAAAAAGCGACATTGGCGACGGGGGCTGCCGCAACCGTTGCCGCACCAGTCTTCAGTCTGGCAAATAGCGGTGGACCGCGTCCGCAGGTTAAAGAGGGGATTGGCCCGCAGTTGCCACGACCGAAACGTATCCGGGTGCCAACTCGTCGTGAACTGGCGTCATATGGCATTAAGCTGCCCTCACAGCGTGCAGCAGAAGAAAAAGCCCGTGAAGCCCAGCGCAATCAGTACGATTCCGGCGATCAGTATAACGATGATGAAATCGATGCGATGCAGCAGGATGAACTGGCGCGTCAGTTCGCCCAGACGCAGCAGCAACGCTATGGCGAACAGTATCAACATGATGTGCCAGTCAACGCAGAAGATACAGATGCTGCAGCAGAGGCAGAACTGGCTCGTCAGTTTGCTCAAACTCAACAGCAACGTTATTCGGGCGAACAACCAGCTGGGGCGAATCCGTTCTCGCTGGATGATTTCGAATTTTCGCCAATGAAAGCTTTGCTGGATGATGGGCCACACGAGCCGCTGTTTACGCCAATTGTTGAACCTGTACAGCAGCCGCAACAACCGATAGCGCCGCAGCAGCAATACCAGCAGCTACAACAACCGGTTGCACAGCAGCCGCAATATCAGCAGCCGCAACAGCCGGTTGCACCACAGCCGCAGTATCAGCAGCCACAACAGCCGGTTGCACCACAGCAGCAATATCAGCAGCCGCAACAGCCAGTTGCGCCGCAGCCGCAGTATCAGCAGCCACAACAACCGGTTGCGCCGCAGCCGCAGGATACCCTGCTTCATCCGCTGTTGATGCGCAATGGCGACAGCCGTCCGTTGCATAAACCGACGACGCCGCTGCCTTCTCTGGATTTGCTGACGCCGCCGCCGAGCGAAGTGGAGCCGGTAGATACCTTTGCGCTTGAACAAATGGCGCGTCTGGTGGAAGCGCGTCTGGCTGATTTCCGTATTAAAGCCGATGTCGTCAATTATTCTCCGGGGCCGGTTATCACTCGCTTTGAATTGAACCTGGCACCGGGCGTAAAAGCGGCGCGTATTTCTAACTTGTCACGTGACCTTGCCCGTTCACTTTCGACGGTGGCGGTGCGTGTCGTTGAAGTTATTCCTGGCAAACCCTATGTAGGTCTGGAGTTACCGAATAAAAAACGACAAACCGTTTATCTGCGCGAAGTTTTGGATAACGCCAAATTCCGCGATAATCCGTCGCCATTAACCGTGGTGCTGGGTAAAGATATCGCCGGTGAGCCGGTGGTTGCCGATCTGGCGAAAATGCCGCACTTGTTGGTTGCGGGGACTACCGGTTCCGGTAAGTCTGTCGGTGTGAACGCGATGATCCTGAGCATGCTTTATAAAGCACAGCCAGAAGATGTGCGTTTCATCATGATCGACCCGAAAATGCTGGAGCTTTCGGTTTATGAAGGCATTCCGCACCTGTTAACGGAAGTCGTTACCGATATGAAAGATGCCGCCAACGCGCTGCGCTGGTGTGTTAACGAGATGGAGCGTCGTTATAAACTGATGTCTGCACTGGGTGTGCGTAATCTGGCGGGTTATAACGAAAAAATTGCTGAAGCCGATCGCATGATGCGTCCGATTCCAGACCCGTACTGGAAGCCGGGTGACAGTATGGATGCCCAGCATCCGGTGCTGAAAAAGGAACCGTACATTGTGGTGTTGGTGGACGAATTTGCCGACCTGATGATGACGGTAGGTAAAAAAGTGGAAGAGCTGATAGCACGTCTGGCGCAAAAAGCCCGTGCTGCAGGTATCCACCTCGTACTGGCAACTCAGCGTCCATCGGTTGATGTTATTACTGGTCTGATTAAAGCGAATATTCCGACCCGTATCGCCTTTACCGTATCCAGTAAGATTGACTCACGTACCATTCTTGATCAGGCTGGCGCGGAATCACTGCTGGGTATGGGGGATATGCTTTACTCTGGGCCGAACTCCACGTTGCCGGTACGTGTTCATGGTGCTTTTGTTCGCGATCAGGAAGTTCATGCCGTGGTGCAGGACTGGAAAGCGCGTGGTCGCCCACAGTATGTTGACGGCATCACCTCCGACAGCGAAAGCGAAGGTGGTGCGGGTGGTTTCGATGGCGCTGAAGAATTGGATCCGTTGTTCGATCAGGCAGTGCAGTTTGTCACTGAAAAACGCAAAGCGTCAATTTCAGGCGTACAGCGTCAGTTCCGCATTGGTTATAACCGTGCGGCGCGGATTATCGAACAGATGGAAGCGCAGGGGATTGTCAGCGAACAGGGGCACAATGGTAATCGTGAAGTATTGGCCCCACCTCCGTTTGACTAATTAGAGTATCGTAGGCCGGATAAGATGCGATAGCATCGCATCCGGCAATCTGGTAACTGAAAATTCAGTATTTTCTTCTTTCCTCAAGCTGATTATTAGCCTGGAATAGAGAGTAGAGGGAACTCCCGGTCGGGAGTGACGTAATTTGAGGAATAATGATGAAAAAAATTGCCATCACCTGTGCATTACTCTCAAGCTTAGTAGCAAGCAGCGTTTGGGCTGATGCCGCAAGCGATCTTAAAAGCCGCCTGGATAAAGTCAGCAGCTTCCACGCCAGTTTCACACAAAAAGTGACTGACGGTAGCGGCGCGGCGGTGCAGGAAGGTCAGGGCGATCTGTGGGTGAAACGTCCAAACTTATTCAACTGGCATATGACTCAACCTGATGAAAGCATTCTGGTTTCTGACGGTAAAACACTGTGGTTCTATAACCCATTCGTTGAGCAAGCTACGGCAACCTGGCTGAAAGATGCTACCGGTAATACGCCGTTTATGCTGATTGCCCGCAACCAGTCCAGCGACTGGCAGCAGTACAATATCAAACAGAATGGCGATGACTTTGTCCTGACGCCGAAAGCCAGCAATGGCAATTTGAAGCAGTTCACCATTAACGTGGGGCGTGATGGCACAATCCATCAGTTTAGCGCGGTGGAGCAGGACGATCAGCGCAGCAGTTATCAACTGAAATCCCAGCAAAATGGGGCTGTGGATGCAGCGAAATTTACCTTCACCCCGCCGCAAGGCGTCACGGTAGATGATCAACGTAAGTAGAGGCACCTGAGTGAGCAATCTGTCGCTCGATTTTTCGGATAATACTTTTCAACCTCTGGCCGCGCGTATGCGGCCAGAAAATTTAGCACAGTATATCGGCCAGCAACATTTGCTGGCTGCCGGGAAGCCATTGCCGCGCGCTATCGAAGCTGGGCATTTGCATTCTATGATCCTCTGGGGGCCACCGGGTACCGGCAAAACAACCCTCGCTGAAGTTATAGCCCGTTATGCGAACGCTGATGTGGAACGTATTTCTGCCGTCACCTCTGGCGTGAAAGAGATTCGCGAGGCGATCGAGCGCGCTCGGCAAAACCGCAATGCTGGTCGCCGCACTATTCTTTTTGTTGACGAAGTTCACCGTTTCAACAAAAGCCAGCAGGATGCATTTCTGCCACATATTGAAGACGGCACCATCACTTTTATTGGCGCAACCACTGAAAACCCGTCGTTTGAGCTTAATTCGGCACTGCTTTCCCGTGCCCGTGTCTACCTGTTGAAATCCCTGAGTACAGAGGATATCGAACAGGTACTGACTCAGGCGATGGAAGACAAAACCCGCGGTTATGGTGGTCAGGATATCGTTCTGCCGGGTGAAACAAGACGCGCCATCGCTGAATTGGTGAATGGCGACGCGCGCCGCGCGTTAAATACGCTGGAAATGATGGCGGATATGGCTGAAGTCGATGATAGCGGTAAGCGAGTCCTGAAGCCTGAATTACTGACCGAAATCGCCGGTGAGCGTAGCGCCCGCTTTGATAACAAAGGCGATCGCTTTTACGATCTGATCTCTGCACTGCATAAATCGGTGCGTGGGAGCGCACCCGATGCGGCGCTGTACTGGTATGCGCGAATTATTACCGCCGGTGGAGATCCGTTATATGTCGCGCGTCGCTGCCTGGCGATTGCGTCTGAAGATGTGGGTAATGCTGACCCACGGGCGATGCAGGTGGCAATTGCGGCCTGGGATTGCTTTACTCGCGTTGGTCCGGCTGAAGGTGAACGTGCCATTGCTCAGGCGATTGTTTACCTGGCCTGCGCGCCAAAAAGTAACGCTGTCTATACCGCATTTAAAGCCGCGCTGGCCGATGCTCGCGAACGTCCGGATTATGACGTGCCGGTTCATTTGCGTAATGCGCCGACGAAATTAATGAAGGAAATGGGCTACGGTCAGGAATATCGTTATGCTCATGATGAAGCAAACGCTTATGCTGCCGGTGAGGTTTACTTCCCGCCGGAAATAGCACAAACACGCTATTATTTCCCGACAAACAGGGGCCTTGAAGGCAAGATTGGCGAAAAGCTCGCCTGGCTGGCTGAACAGGATCAAAATAGCCCCATAAAACGCTACCGTTAATGTTATCGTTGCGGTAATGTTGTTACTGTATCCCTGTGGTCGCAGGCTGTGGCCACATCTCCCATTTAATTCGATAAGCACAGGATAAGCATGCTCGATCCCAATCTGCTGCGTAATGAGCCAGACGCAGTCGCTGAAAAACTGGCACGCCGGGGCTTTAAGCTGGATGTAGATAAGCTGGGCGCTCTTGAAGAGCGTCGTAAAGTATTGCAGGTCAAAACGGAAAACCTGCAAGCGGAGCGTAACTCCCGATCGAAATCCATTGGCCAGGCGAAAGCGCGCGGGGAAGATATCGAGCCTTTACGTCTGGAAGTTAACAAACTGGGCGAAGAGCTGGATGCAGCAAAAGCCGAGCTGGATGCTTTACAGGCTGAAATTCGCGATATCGCGCTGACCATCCCTAACCTGCCTGCAGATGAAGTGCCGGTAGGTAAAGACGAAAATGACAACGTTGAAGTCAGCCGCTGGGGTACCCCGCGTGAGTTTGACTTTGAAGTTCGTGACCACGTGACGCTGGGTGAAATGCACTCTGGCCTCGACTTTGCAGCTGCAGTTAAGCTGACTGGTTCCCGCTTTGTGGTAATGAAAGGGCAGATCGCTCGCATGCACCGCGCACTGTCGCAGTTTATGCTGGATCTGCATACCGAACAGCATGGCTACAGTGAGAACTATGTTCCGTACCTGGTTAACCAGGACACGCTGTACGGTACGGGTCAGCTGCCGAAATTTGCTGGCGATCTGTTCCATACTCGTCCGCTGGAAGAAGAAGCAGACACCAGTAACTATGCACTGATCCCAACGGCAGAAGTTCCGCTGACCAACCTGGTACGCGGTGAAATCATCGATGAAGATGATCTGCCAATTAAGATGACCGCTCATACCCCATGCTTCCGTTCTGAAGCCGGTTCTTATGGTCGTGATACCCGTGGTCTGATTCGTATGCACCAGTTCGACAAAGTTGAAATGGTGCAGATCGTGCGTCCGGAAGATTCAATGGCGGCACTGGAAGAGATGACCGGTCATGCGGAAAAAGTCCTGCAGTTGCTGGGCCTGCCGTACCGTAAAATCATTCTTTGCACCGGCGACATGGGCTTTGGCGCTTGCAAAACTTACGACCTGGAAGTATGGATCCCGGCACAGAACACCTACCGCGAGATCTCTTCCTGCTCCAACGTTTGGGATTTCCAGGCGCGTCGTATGCAGGCACGTTGCCGTAGCAAGTCGGACAAGAAAACCCGTCTGGTTCATACCCTGAACGGTTCTGGTCTGGCTGTTGGCCGTACGCTGGTTGCGGTAATGGAAAACTATCAGAAGGCTGATGGTCGTATTGAAGTACCAGAAGTTCTACGTCCGTATATGAACGGACTGGAATATATTGGCTAATACCCAATTTTTCTGAATCTAAAAAGCGCCTTCGGGCGCTTTTTTTGTCTCCCTTTGATACCGAACAATAATTACTCCTCACTTACACGTAATACTACTTTCGAGTGAAAATCTGCCTATCTCTTTGATTTTCAAATCATTCGATGTATACAAACCTATATAGCGAACTGCTATAGAAATAATTACACAATACGGTTTGTTACTGGAATCAATCGTGAGCAAGCTTGAGTGAGCCATTATGAAAACGAAAATCCCTGATGCGGTATTGGCTGCTGAGGTGAGTCGCCGTGGTTTGGTAAAAACGACAGCGATCGGCGGCCTGGCAATGGCCAGCAGCGCATTAACCTTACCTTTTAGTCGGATTGCGCACGCTGTTGATAGTGCCCTTCCGGCAAAGTCAGACGAAAAGGTTATCTGGAGCGCCTGTACAGTTAACTGTGGTAGCCGCTGCCCGCTACGTATGCACGTTGTGGACGGTGAAATTAAATATGTTGAAACGGATAATACCGGCGATGACAACTATGACGGCCTGCACCAGGTGCGCGCCTGTCTGCGTGGGCGTTCCATGCGTCGCCGTGTCTACAATCCGGACCGCCTGAAATATCCGATGAAACGAGTCGGGGCGCGCGGTGAAGGCAAATTCGAGCGCATTAGCTGGGAAGAAGCCTACGACATCATCGCGACCAATATGCAGCGCCTGATCAAAGAGTACGGCAACGAGTCTATCTATCTGAACTATGGTACCGGTACGCTGGGCGGCACCATGACCCGCTCCTGGCCGCCGGGAAATACCCTGGTCGCTCGCCTGATGAACTGCTGCGGCGGTTATCTGAACCATTACGGTGACTACTCTTCCGCGCAAATTGCGGAAGGTTTGAACTATACCTACGGCGGCTGGGCGGATGGTAACAGCCCGTCAGATATTGAAAACAGTAAGCTGGTGGTACTGTTTGGTAATAACCCTGGCGAAACGCGAATGAGCGGTGGTGGGGTGACTTATTACCTTGAGCAGGCTCGTCAGAAATCCAACGCTCGTATGATCATTATCGATCCGCGCTATACTGACACCGGTGCCGGGCGCGAAGATGAGTGGATCCCTATTCGTCCGGGAACAGATGCCGCACTGGTTAACGGTCTGGCGTATGTCATGATCAGCGAAAACCTGGTGGATCAGGCATTCCTCGATAAATATTGCGTTGGCTACGACGAGAAAACACTGCCAGCCAGTGCGCCGAAAAATGGTCACTATAAAGCTTATATTCTGGGTGAAGGGCCAGATGGCGTGGCTAAAACACCGGAATGGGCCTCGCAAATTACCGGTGTTCCGGCAGACAAAATCGTCAAACTGGCACGTGAGATCGGCAGTACTAAACCCGCGTTTATCAGTCAGGGATGGGGGCCGCAGCGTCACGCTAACGGTGAAATCGCAACCCGTGCTATCTCAATGCTGGCGATTCTGACCGGTAACGTTGGTATTAACGGGGGCAACAGCGGAGCACGCGAAGGTTCATACAGCTTACCGTTTGTGCGGATGCCTACCCTGGAAAACCCGATCCAGACAAGCATTTCCATGTTCATGTGGACCGATGCGATTGAACGTGGTCCGGAAATGACGGCGCTGCGTGATGGGGTGCGCGGGAAAGATAAGCTTGATGTGCCGATCAAAATGATCTGGAACTATGCCGGTAACTGCCTGATTAACCAGCATTCTGAAATCAACCGTACCCATGAAATCCTTCAGGATGATAAGAAGTGCGAGCTGATTGTGGTTATCGACTGCCACATGACTTCATCGGCGAAATATGCTGACATCCTGCTGCCTGACTGCACCGCTTCCGAACAGATGGACTTTGCACTGGATGCATCCTGCGGGAATATGTCTTACGTGATTTTCAACGATCAGGTGATTAAACCACGCTTTGAATGTAAGACCATCTATGAAATGACCAGCGAACTGGCAAAACGTCTTGGCGTTGAGCAACAGTTTACTGAAGGCCGTACCCAGGAAGAGTGGATGCGGCATCTGTATGCCCAGTCGCGGGAAGCGATTCCTGAACTGCCAACGTTTGAAGAGTTCCGCAAGCAGGGGATCTTTAAAAAGCGCGACCCACAAGGGCATCACGTTGCTTATAAAGCCTTCCGTGAAGATCCGCAGGCAAATCCACTGACCACGCCATCGGGTAAAATTGAGATTTATTCGCAGGCGCTTGCTGACATTGCCGCTACCTGGGAATTGCCAGAAGGCGATGTGATCGATCCACTGCCGATCTACACGCCGGGCTTTGAAAGTTATCAGGATCCGCTGAACAAACAGTATCCGCTGCAGCTTACGGGTTTCCACTATAAATCTCGCGTTCACTCAACTTACGGCAACGTTGATGTGCTGAAAGCGGCTTGCCGTCAGGAAATGTGGATCAACCCGCTTGATGCGCAAAAACGCGGTATCAACAACGGCGATAAAGTCAGGATCTTTAACGATCGTGGTGAGGTTCATATTGAGGCGAAAGTGACGCCACGAATGATGCCGGGTGTGGTCGCACTGGGTGAAGGTGCCTGGTATGACCCGGATGCAAAACGTGTCGATAAGGGCGGTTGTATCAACGTACTGACCACTCAACGTCCGTCTCCTCTCGCTAAGGGGAATCCGTCACATACAAACCTTGTTCAGGTTGAAAAGGTGTAAGGAGTAACCGATGACAACCCAGTATGGATTTTTTATTGATTCCAGCCGTTGCACCGGTTGCAAAACCTGCGAGCTGGCTTGTAAAGACTACAAAGATTTGACGCCAGAAGTCAGTTTCCGCCGCATTTATGAATATGCTGGCGGCGACTGGCAGGAAGATAACGGTGTCTGGCACCAGAACGTGTTTGCCTACTATCTGTCGATTTCATGTAACCACTGCGAAGATCCGGCTTGTACTAAAGTCTGCCCGAGCGGTGCGATGCATAAACGTGAAGATGGTTTTGTTGTGGTCGATGAAGATGTATGCATTGGCTGCCGTTACTGCCATATGGCTTGCCCGTACGGCGCACCGCAATATAACGAAACGAAAGGCCATATGACCAAATGCGATGGTTGTTATGACCGTGTTGCGGAGGGGAAAAAACCGATCTGCGTAGAATCCTGCCCGCTGCGGGCGCTGGATTTCGGCCCTATCGACGAGCTGCGTAAAAAACATGGCGATTTGGCGGCTGTTGCGCCGTTGCCGCGAGCTCACTTTACCAAACCGAATATTGTGATCAAACCCAATGCCAACAGCCGCCCGACCGGGGATACCACTGGCTACCTGGCAAACCCGAAGGAGGTGTGAGATGGGAAGTGGATGGCATGAATGGCCGCTGATGATCTTCACGGTCTTCGGGCAATGTGTAGCGGGTGGTTTTATCGTTCTGGCTTTGGCGCTGCTCAAAGGCGACCTGCGAGCAGAAGCCCAGCAGCGTGTTATTGCCTGCATGTTTGGCTTATGGGTGCTGATGGGTATTGGCTTTATCGCCTCTATGCTTCATCTTGGTTCACCGATGCGCGCCTTTAACTCGCTCAACCGGGTAGGGGCTTCAGCACTCAGTAACGAAATCGCCAGCGGTTCGATCTTTTTTGCTGTTGGTGGCATCGGCTGGTTACTGGCAATGCTGAAAAAGCTGTCACCGGCATTGCGTACGCTGTGGCTGGTGGTGACGATGGTTCTTGGCGTAGTCTTTGTCTGGATGATGGTGCGTGTCTATAACAGCATCGATACCGTACCCACCTGGTACAGCATCTGGACACCGATGGGCTTCTTCCTGACGATGTTCATGGGCGGCCCGTTACTGGGTTACCTGTTGCTGAGTCTGGCTGGCGTCGATGGCTGGGCGATGCGTCTGCTGCCAGCTATTTCTGTACTGGCCCTGGTAGTGAGTGGCGTGGTGTCAGTGATGCAGGGCGCAGAGCTGGCGACTATTCATAGCTCTGTGCAGCAGGCCGCAGCGCTGGTGCCGGACTATGGTGCGCTGATGTCCTGGCGGATCGTGCTTTTGGCTGTTGCCCTGTGCTTGTGGATTGCACCACAGCTAAAAGGTTATCAGCCTGCGGTTCCGCTACTTTCCGTATCATTCATTCTGCTTCTGGCAGGGGAATTAATCGGTCGTGGCGTATTCTATGGTTTGCATATGACCGTGGGGATGGCCGTCGCAAGCTAATCATAACAACCGGGGTTTCGGCCCCGGTTCTCTTTTATTTCTGCTTCGTTAACGTGTCATAACTGGTCATCAAATTACGATAATCAGGAATATGGTTAGAGAACAACGTCGCCAGTCCTTCAATATCATTACGCCAGTCGCGATGCAGCTCGCACGCCACGCCGAACCATGTCATCAATTGCGCACCAGCTTGCGACATGCGATCCCATGCCGAATGCCGGGTAATTTCATTAAAGGTCCCTGACGCGTCAGTCACGACAAAGACGTCAAACCCTTCTTCAATGGCTGAAAGCGCCGGGAATGCCACGCAAACTTCGGTTACCACACCGGCAATAATTAACTGTTTTTTACCTGTCGCTTTGACAGCTTTTACAAAATCTTCGTTATCCCAGGCGTTAATATTTCCCGGGCGAGCAATGTAAGGTGCATCGGGAAACTGTGCTTTCAGTTCTGGAACTAATGGGCCGTTAGGACCGGTTTCAAAACTGGTGGTAAGAATAGTAGGTAAGTTGAAATACTTAGCTAGGTCGCCCAGCGCCAGCACGTTATTTTTAAACTTATCGGGTTCGATATCCCGTACAAGGGAAAGTAAACCAGCCTGGTGATCAACAAGCAAAACGGCAGCATCATTTTTATCAAGACGAACATACGGTTTGGTCATCCTCTTCTCCTTTCGAGAGTCAGCGGTACGTCTGAAATCGGTCAGACGCGATGCATTGCTCTGAAAGCATAGACGGGAAATATGAGTTTGCTGTGACCATGAAATTTTTCGACTGAACGAAGCGTATGAAATTTGTGTTAGATCAATAAAAACAATCAGATGAGATTAATCGTCTCTCCAGCATTAGCGTTATGAATGAGTAATATAAATCGATAATACCTCAGCTGCGATATGCGCGTATTTTCACCCATTGACAATGTTTTTGGCGGTGGCATGATGCGCATGAAATTTGAACTTCCTCACGGTTTTAATTCATGTCCACGTATACCCGGCCTGTCATGCTTTTGCTGTCTGGCCTGCTTTTGTTGACTTTGGCGATCGCAGTGTTAAATACACTCGTGCCGCTTTGGCTCGCCCAGGAACATATGTCCACATGGCAGGTAGGCGTTGTCAGCTCATCCTATTTTACCGGCAACCTGGTCGGTACATTGCTGACAGGGTATGTCATTAAGCGCATTGGCTTTAACCGCAGCTATTATCTGGCCTCCTTCATTTTTGCCGCTGGCTGTGCCGGCCTTGGCCTGATGATTGGATTCTGGAGCTGGTTGGCTTGGCGTTTTGTCGCCGGCGTCGGCTGTGCCATGATTTGGGTGGTTGTTGAGAGCGCGCTGATGTGCAGTGGGACGTCACGTAACCGTGGGCGTTTGCTTGCTGCGTATATGATGGTTTATTACGTGGGAACGTTTTTAGGCCAGTTACTGGTCAGCAAAGTTTCAACCGAGCTGATGTCCGTATTGCCGTGGGTTACAGGTTTGACGTTGGCAGGGATCTTACCGCTGTTGTTTACGCGTGTGCTGAATCAGCAGGCTGAAAACCATGATTCGACGTCAATTACGTCCATGCTAAAACTCCGTCAGGCGCGGCTTGGCGTGAATGGCTGCATTATCTCAGGAATCGTTCTGGGATCTCTATATGGCCTGATGCCGCTGTACCTCAATCACAAAGGGGTGAGCAATGCCAGCATTGGTTTCTGGATGGCGGTACTGGTTAGTGCGGGTATCCTTGGACAATGGCCGATTGGACGTCTGGCGGATAAGTTTGGTCGACTGCTGGTGTTGCGTGTTCAGGTCTTTGTCGTCATTCTCGGCAGTATCGCGATGCTTAGCCAGGCGGCGATGGCCCCAGCGTTATTCATCCTCGGTGCCGCTGGCTTTACGCTATATCCGGTGGCGATGGCATGGGCTTGCGAGAAAGTTGAACATCATCAACTGGTGGCGATGAACCAGGCCTTACTGTTGAGCTATACTGTGGGAAGTCTGCTTGGCCCGTCATTTACTGCCATGCTAATGCAGAATTTCTCCGATAATTTATTGTTTATCATGATCGCCAGCGTATCGTTTATCTATTTGCTGATGCTGCTTCGCAACGCCGGTCATACGCCGAAACCCGTTGCTCACGTGTAAATGAATTAACGCAGAGTGTGAACTTACTGTTTCACACTCTGCTTTTTTGTTTCTTCTCTCTGACTTGCTTTTTTCAAAATTTTATTCGTTTCAAAATAAAATGTGCAGCAGGTTATAATTTTGCATTTCGCTATTTCCGCACTTCTTATTTGCCGCGCATAATCCCTCGTTTTACAGATGCCCCTTTAATTTTGGCGAAGGATTTGTCTATGGCTGGGAATGTTCAGGAAAAACAGCTGCGATGGTACAACATTGCGCTGATGTCTTTTATCACTGTCTGGGGTTTTGGCAACGTTGTTAATAACTACGCCAACCAGGGGCTGGTGGTTGTTTTTTCATGGGTGTTTATCTTTGCGCTCTATTTCACACCTTATGCGCTAATTGTTGGTCAGTTAGGCTCGACCTTCAAAGATGGGAAAGGCGGGGTCAGTACCTGGATTAAACACACGATGGGACCCGGACTGGCTTACCTCGCCGCGTGGACCTACTGGGTAGTGCATATTCCCTATCTGGCACAAAAACCCCAGGCAATACTGATTGCGCTCGGTTGGGCGATGAAAGGCGACGGTTCGCTAATCAAAGAATATTCAGTCGTAGCGTTACAGGGGTTAACGCTGGTGCTGTTTGTCTTCTTTATGTGGGTTGCTTCACGCGGTATGAAATCGCTGAAAATCGTCGGTTCTGTGGCAGGGATTGCGATGTTTGTTATGTCGCTCCTGTATGTGGCGATGGCGGTAACCGCGCCTGCGATTACTGAAGTGCATATTGCGACCACAAACATTACCTGGGAAACGTTTATTCCTCATATCGACTTTACCTACATTACCACTATTTCAATGCTGGTCTTTGCGGTTGGTGGAGCAGAGAAGATTTCTCCCTACGTTAATCAAACACGCAACCCAGGAAAAGAATTTCCAAAAGGGATGTTATGCCTGGCGGTGATGGTTGCGGTGTGCGCGATCCTTGGATCGCTTGCAATGGGGATGATGTTTGACTCCCGCAATATTCCCGATGACTTAATGACCAATGGCCAGTATTACGCCTTCCAGAAGCTGGGCGAGTATTACAGCATGGGTAATACTTTAATGGTGATTTACGCCATTGCGAATACTCTGGGTCAAGTAGCTGCGCTGGTATTCTCGATTGATGCGCCGCTTAAAGTATTATTAGGCGATGCTGACAGCAAATATATTCCTGCCAGTTTATGTCGTACCAACGCATCTGGTACGCCCGTTAATGGCTATTTTCTGACCCTGGTGCTGGTGGCGATCCTGATTATGCTGCCGACTCTCGGCATCGGTGATATGAACAATCTCTATAAATGGCTGTTGAATCTTAACTCGGTAGTGATGCCGCTGCGTTATTTATGGGTATTTGTTGCATTTATTGCAGTTGTTCGCCTGGCGCAGAAATATAAGCCGGAATATGTCTTTATTCGTAATAAGCCGCTGGCAATGACCGTCGGAATTTGGTGTTTTGCCTTTACCGCTTTTGCCTGCCTGACTGGTATTTTCCCGAAAATGGAAGCCTTCACCGCAGAGTGGACATTCCAGTTGGCGCTGAATGTTGCAACGCCGTTTGTGCTGGTGGGATTAGGGCTGATATTCCCGCTGCTGGCGCGTAAAGCGAATAGCAAATAATTATTGTGGTCGGTGACGCTGACTCTGGCAGATCTGACCCGTTTTTACATAATCGAGAAATGCGCGCAAGCCGCAGGACATATACTGGCGGTTTGGGTAATAGATCTGGAAGCCTGGACGCTCTGTGATCCAGTCTTCCAGTACACATTCTAAACGACCGGTATCAAGGTACTCCTTGATCTGTTCATAGAGCAGATACCCGATACCAGCACCCATCAAAACGGCATCCAGTTCAGCATCAACATCATCCAGAATGATATTTCCTGCGACAGCAATTTCCAGCTCCTTTGCAAATTGCCAGTGGAAAGGTTTGCCGCTGGGATAACGAAAAACAACACATTGATGATTAAGCAGATCATGAGGATGGCGGGGTTTGCCATATCTTGCAAAGTACTCTGGCGTTGCTGCTACACATAATTTCACTGGCGGGCCGATCGCCACGCTGATCATATCTTTTTCGACGATGCCACTAAGTCGAACGCCAGCGTCAAAGCCCTGCTGGACGATATCAACAAGAGAGTCGTCAGTTGTGAGCTCGACTTTAATATCAGGATATTCACGTGTGAAACCAACCAGTAAAGGCATTAAAAATATACGTGCAGCTACCCGGGCGGCATTGATTTTGAGCGTACCTGTCGGTGTCAGACGAAAATCATTCATCTCATCTAACATGATCTGAATTTCGTCGAAAGCTGGGCGCAATCGTTCATAGAGATTAGAACCCGCTTCCGTTAACGATACGCTTCGGGTTGTCCGATTGAATAAGCGAATTTTAAGACGTTGTTCCAGTGTTTTAATACTATGGCTAATGGCGGACGAAGATAAGCCTAACTCATCGCCTGCTGCACGAAAGCTTTGATTACGGGCCACGGCAAAGAAAGTGGCAAAGTCAGACATATTCATCCGCATTAGTGAAAATCCTTCATTAACTCATCCTGAATCATCACGTTTACAGGATGATGCCGCCTGCGTAAAGTGCGCTCCAGAACTTAACGTGGAGGTAAAATTATGCAGTCTGAACGTATTTATTTGGTATGGGCCCATCCTCGTCATGATTCATTGACCGCATATATTGCTGATGCGATCCATCAGCGGGCAATGGAGCGGAAAATACAGGTGACGGAACTCGATTTATATCGGCGTAATTTCAACCCGGTGATGACGCCGGAAGATGAACCAGACTGGAAGAATATGGATAAACGTTATTCTCCAGAGGTTCATTAGCTTTATTCAGAGCTGCTTGAACATGACACGTTAGTGGTGGTTTTTCCTCTCTGGTGGTACAGCTTCCCAGCAATGCTAAAAGGATATATTGACAGAGTATGGAATAATGGGCTGGCTTATGGAGATGGGCACAAATTACCATTCAATAAAGTTCGTTGGGTGGCGCTGGTTGGAGGAGACAAAGAATCATTTGTCCAGATGGGCTGGGAAACAAATATAAGCGATTATTTGATAAATATGTGCAGTTATCTTGGTATTGAAGATGCCGATGTCACTTTCTTGTGTAATACAGTGGTATTCGATGGGGAAGAACTTCACGCGAGCTATTATCAGTCGTTATTATCTCAGGTACGGGATATGGTAGATGCACTATAAGATGTGTTAAAACGCTGTAGCAGAATAAAGCGCGGAATAACAAAGCGGCAACTCAATAAAGTTGCCGCTTTACGGGGAAATTAGAACATTACCTTATGACCGTACTGCTCAAGAATGCCTTTCACGCGTTCCATGGTCTCTTTCTTCGGTGGTTTAACACCATCAAGTTTGTATTCTTCACCCATCGCAACCCATTTGTGTTTGCCCAGCTCGTGGTAGGGGAGAAGCTCGATTTTCTCAACGTTGCCCATATCACGGGTAAATTCACCGAGGCGATGCGCTGAATCGTCATCGTCAGACCAGCCTGGGACAACAACGTAGCGGATCCACACCTTCACATTTTTATTCGCCAGATATTTAGCAAACTCCAGCGTGCGGTGGTTGGAAACTCCAACCAGATTTTGGTGGATCTCGTCGTTCATCTGTTTGAGATCGAGCATTACCAGGTCGGTTACTTCCAGCAGTTCATCAATCACCGGATCGTAACGACGAACAAAACCGTTGGTATCCAGACAGGTATGAATGCCTTCTTTTTTGCAGGCGCGGAACCAGTCACGAACAAACTCAGCTTGCAGGATTGCTTCACCGCCGGATGCGGTAACGCCGCCGCCGGAAGCGTTCATAAAGTGGCGATAGGTCACCACTTCCTTCATCAAATCTTCAACGGTAACTTCTTTACCGCCATGCGTGTCCCAGGTGTCGCGGTTATGACAATACAGGCAGCGCATCAGGCAGCCCTGGAAAAAGGTGATAAAGCGAATACCCGGGCCGTCTACGGTTCCACAGGATTCAAAGGAGTGAATGCGACCAATAACTGACATTGCGGTGTTTCTCCAGATGTGGCCCATCTGAGGCCGTGTTGGTGCGCAGCTCGAAGGCTACGTCGAGTCTGTTTTGGCAGTCACCTTAAAGTATAGATAGCTGACAAAAAAGGCTCTCGTGCTAAAAAAGGCCCCACTTTCGTGGAGCCTTTATTGTACGCTTTTTACTGTACGATTTCAGTCAAAACTAATTACATAGATTGAGTGAAGGTACGAGTAATAACGTCCTGCTGCTGTTCTTTAGTCAGCGAGTTGAAACGTACTGCGTAGCCAGATACACGGATGGTCAGCTGCGGATATTTTTCCGGGTTTTCCATCGCGTCGAGCAGCATTTCACGGTTCATCACGTTAACGTTCAGGTGCTGACCACCTTCGATGGATGCTTCGTGGTGGAAGTAACCATCCATCAGACCAGCCAGGTTGGTCTTACGAACTTCGTCGTCTTTACCCAGTGCGTTCGGAACGATAGAGAAGGTGTAGGAGATACCATCTTTAGCGTAAGCAAACGGCAGTTTAGCAACGGAAGTCAGAGATGCTACAGCACCTTTCTGGTCACGACCGTGCATCGGGTTAGCACCCGGTCCGAACGGCGCGCCAGCACGACGACCGTCTGGGGTGTTACCAGTTTTCTTACCATACACAACGTTAGAAGTGATGGTCAGAACAGACTGAGTCGGGATTGCGTCACGGTAGGTGTGCAGTTTCTGAATTTTCTTCATGAAACGTTCTACCAGGTCAACCGCCAGGTCATCTACACGCGGGTCGTTGTTACCAAACTGCGGGTATTCGCCTTCGATTTCGAAGTCGATAGCCAGACCGTCTTCGTCACGAATCGGTTTAACTTTCGCATATTTGATTGCAGACAGGGAGTCAGCAGCAACGGACAGACCAGCGATACCACACGCCATGGTGCGGATAACGTCACGGTCGTGCAGCGCCATCAGAGAGGCTTCGTAGCTGTACTTGTCGTGCATGTAGTGGATGATGTTCAGTGCAGTGATGTACTGTTTAGCCAGCCAGTCCATGAAATGATCCATGCGCTCCATCACTTCATCGTAGTTCAGGACGTCGCCTTTGATCGGTTCAGATTTCGGACCAACCTGCATTTTCAGTTTTTCGTCAACGCCGCCGTTGATTGCGTACAGCATGGTTTTTGCCAGGTTTGCACGCGCACCGAAGAACTGCATTTGTTTACCAACGATCATCGGGCTTACGCAGCAAGCGATAGCGTAGTCATCGTTGTTGAAGTCCGGACGCATCAGGTCATCGTTCTCATACTGCAGAGAAGAGGTGTCGATGGACACTTTAGCGGCGAATTTCTTGAAGTTCAGCGGCAGTTTTTCAGACCACAGAATGGTCATGTTCGGTTCCGGAGACGGACCCATGGTGTACAGGGTGTTCAGGAAACGGAAGCTGTTTTTGGTAACCAGGGTACGACCGTCGAGGCCCATACCACCGATAGATTCGGTTGCCCAGATCGGGTCGCCAGAGAACAGTTCATCGTATTCCGGAGTACGCAGGAAGCGAACCATACGCAGTTTCATGACCAGGTGGTCAACCATTTCCTGCGCTTCTTGTTCGGTGATCTTGCCAGCTTTCAGGTCACGTTCGATGTACACATCCAGGAAGGTGGAGGTACGACCGAAGGACATTGCAGCACCGTTCTGAGACTTAACAGCAGCCAGGTAGCCGAAGTAAGTCCACTGGATTGCTTCCTGAGCGTTGGTAGCCGGACCAGAGATGTCGTAGCCGTATTTCGCAGCCATTTCTTTCATCTGACCCAGAGCGCGGTGCTGTTCAGCGATTTCTTCGCGCAGACGGATAGTCTGTTCCAGGTTTACGCCGTTTTCCAGATCAGCCTGCAGAGAGGTGAACTGAGCGTATTTGTCTTTCATCAGGTAGTCGATACCGTACAGCGCAACGCGACGGTAGTCACCGATGATACGACCACGGCCATAAGCATCTGGCAGACCGGTCAGAACACCGGATTTACGGCAACGCAGGATGTCCGGAGTGTAAACGTCGAACACGCCCTGGTTGTGAGTTTTACGGTATTCAGTGAAGATTTTTTTGATCATCGGGTCCAGTTCGCGGTTGTACGCTTTGCAGGAACCTTCGATCATTTTGATACCACCGAACGGGATAAGAGCACGTTTCAGCGGAGCTTCAGTCTGCAGACCAACAACTTTTTCCAACGCTTTGTTGATGTAGCCAGCGTCGTGAGAGGTGATGGTGGAAGCAACAGCGGTGTCAAAGTCAACTGGCGCGTGAGTGCGGTTTTCCAGTTTAACGCCTTCCATTACTTTGTCCCACAGGGTGGTGGTCGCTTCAGTAGCGCCAGCCAGGAAGGACTCGTCACCCTCGTACGGAGTGTAGTTTTTCTGAATGAAGTCACGGACGTTTACTTCATTCTGCCAGTCACCTTTGGTAAAACCTTCCCAGGCTGTGGCTAACTTTTCATTAAGCTCGGACATGTAACACCTACCTTCTTAAGTGGATTTTTTATTTACTGCGTACTTCGACAACCATTAATGGTGATCGTTTTCACGCAGGTAAATGACCCAGTATGTCAACCCAACCAACAAACCACCGCCGATAATATTACCGATCGTAACCGGAATCAGGTTATCAGTGATGAAGTTCATCACGGTCAGGTGAGAAAAATTTTCCGGTGCAGAACCGACAGCGGTCCAGAATTCCGGAGATGCGAAGTCGCGGATTACAATACCCATCGGGATCATAAACATGTTTGCGATACTGTGCTCAAAACCGCTGGCAACAAACATCGCGACCGGCAGCACCATAATGAACGCTTTATCCATCAGGCTGCGGCCAGAATAACTCATCCATACTGCCAGACATACCATCAGGTTTGCCAGGATACCAAGGCAGACGGCCTCAATAAAAGTATGGTGAACTTTGTGGTCGGCGGTTTGTAGGACGTTTAGTCCCCATTGACCATTCGCGGTCATATACTCGCCGGAAAGCCACATTAAAAGTACAAACAGCAGTGCGCCGACCAGGTTGCCAAAATAGACATTTAGCCAGTTTTTCGCCAACTGACCCCAGGTGATGCGCCCACTCGCCTTAGCAACAACAATCAACACTGTGGAAGTAAAGAGATCGGCTCCGCAGACAACACAAAGAATCAGCCCCAGAGAGAAGCAAATGCCGCCAACCAGTTTTGCCATGCCGAAGGGCATTGTTCCTGTGCCAGTGGTTGCTGTGATATAGAAGACGAATGCGATTGAGATGAAAACACCGGCGGTAATCGCCAGATAGAAAGTCTTAAGCGGATGTTTCGTTGCTTTATAGACACCTGCCTCTTCGGCCACTTTGGCCATTGCTGCAGGAAGTAAAAGATCAAAAGGGTTGTCAGCTTTCACACTAACTCTCTCTTTATTAAGTCGGCGACGAGATACTAACAAAGCATTATAGATGAGAAATTGATATAGATCATATCTCGCCTGGCTTATAGGCCCGTAACTCGCATGGTTTTTATGCAAATACGGAGTAAATATTTGATTATCCAAATAAAAATAAATTTTAAAAATTAACAAATGAGTTGAATTTTTTCCGCATCCTCCGCTAAAACAGTTAATTAAAAGGGAGCACCAGGCGAATAAAGTAACAATATCGATCGTATTTATTAAATACAAATTACCGATATTTAACTTTATAATTACAATTATTTTATTAATGCAAATATATGTAAAGCGGGGCATTAAAAAAACGCCCCGTAATATAACTCAGACGAATCATTAAGCCTACATTGCGTAGGCTATTTGATTTTATTTTGCCCAGAATGCTGCTTTGGCGCGCTGCAGCTTTTCGTAGGCCTTCAACAACGACTGATGTGCAGCAAACGCGTGCAGATCGCTATCTACGGGTTGCAAGCCATAAAACGCCGCTTCGCCGCTCATTGCCGCACTGGCGGCTTCCACGGCATCTGCGCCGTACATGCGAACAAACGCATTCAGATATTGCAGCGGCTGGCGATCTTCTTCCTGCGCCAGTAATAACAACGTTTGCAGGCAGCGATAATAGTTGGCGCGTTCCGGACTGAACACTGATGAGTTAAATTCCATCGTCCATTCAGTCCAGACCAGAGCCTGTTCCAGATCGCCACCAGCCAGCGCCAGCATGGCTTTTAATTCTCCGATACGCAGGGTGTACCAACCGTTATCCGACCCGGTCGCCAGACCCAACAGCTCACGCACGCGAGTAAAGTCATCAAAACCTTCTTCATCCAGTTGCTCGATGAGGTTCAGGTAATCTTCTTTTTCCCACTCGCTGCCTGGGAGTGAAAGAATCATTTCACGTAAATGGCTGCCCATGCTGTTATTCGCCAGCCACAGATCTTCTGCCGGATAAATATCGGACATGCCAGGCACGATAATGCGGCAAGCATAAACGCCCAGATGCTCGTAATCGGCAATATAAACTTCTTTATCTTCTTTGTTGAAGATAGCCATCAGCGTAGCAAACTCTTCTTCCGTGGTGCCTGAGAAGCTCCAGTCCACAAACGGATAATCAGCATCCTGCTTGAATAGGTCCCAGGAGATTAAACCGCTGGAATCGATAAAGTGCGTTTCGAGGTTAGTATGTTCAGCGACTTCTTCATCATCGAAGGTTGGCGGAGTAAACACATCCAAATCTTTCAGACCGCGGCCTTGCAGCAACTCGGTCACGGTACGTTCCAGTGCAACGCCAAAATCAGGATGTGCACCGAAGGATGCAAAGCAGGTACCGTTAGCTGGATTGAACAGTACCACGCAGATCACCGGATATTGACCGCCAAGCGAGGCATCATAAGCGAAGATCGGGAAACCTTCCGCTTCCAGTGTTTCGATCGCTTCAACCACCGCTGGATAACGCGCCAGCACGTCTGCCGGGATCTCTGGCAGGCTGATGCTTTCAGCAATAATCCGGTTTTTCACGTAGCGTTCGAAAACTTCGGACAACCCCTGAACGCGTGCTTCGTTTCGGGTATTGCCAGCGGACATACCGTTAGAAACGTACAGGTTACCAATGATATTCATCGGAATATAAACGATCTGATTGTCGGACTGGCGCGTAAACGGTAGACCGCAAATACCACGATCTTCGTTACCAGATTGTAGGTCAATCAGCATGCTGCCGGTCAGTTCATTCTCCGGATCGTAAAATGCGCGCAGACGGTCATCGAGCAGCCCTTCTGGTACATCGTCGTTTTCGGTCAGTGGGAACCATTTTTCGTTGGGATAATGCACGAATGGACCGTTGGCGATGGTTTCGCCCAGCCAGAAGTCAGCAAAAAAGTAGTTGGTAGACAGACGCTCGAAATATTCACCGAGTGCAGAAGCCAGCGCCGCTTTTTTGGTTGCGCCTTTACCGTTGGTAAAACACAGTGCGCACTCTTTGTCGCGAATATGCACAGACCAGACGTTAGGCACGGGATTCAGCCAGGAGGCCTCTTCAATCTGAAAACCGAGGTCTGAAAGTTTTTGCTGGAAGCGAGCGATGGAATCTTCCAGGGCGGCATCTTTGCCGGGGATAAATGTTTGCGTCATGAAAATCACTTTAGTCGTACGGAAAGCGCGCAATAATACGGGTTTTATCTCAAAGGCGCTATCACCGCCGCCAGGCAGATGAACTGTTGACTATGCTTTTAGCGGATAAACCACGATAAGAGCATAAAAATGAAGGCATTCGATCTCCACCGTATGGCATTTGATAAAGTGCCTTTTGATTTCCTTGGCGAAGTTGCACTACGTAGTCTTTATACCTTTGTACTGGTCTTTTTATTCCTCAAAATGACCGGCAGACGCGGTGTGCGGCAGATGTCGCTGTTTGAAGTGTTAATCATTCTGACGCTGGGGTCAGCGGCGGGGGATGTGGCGTTTTATGATGATGTGCCGATGGTTCCGGTGCTTATCGTCTTTATTACTCTGGCGTTGTTATACCGTCTGGTAATGTGGTTGATGGCGCACAGTGAAAAACTGGAAGATCTTCTGGAAGGCAAGCCGGTTGTCATTATTGAGGATGGTGAGCTGGCCTGGTCGAAACTTAATAACTCCAACATGACGGAATTTGAGTTCTTTATGGAGCTGCGACTGCGTGGAGTGGAGCAGTTGGGGCAGGTACGTCTGGCGATTCTCGAAACCAACGGGCAAATCAGTGTCTATTTCTTTGAAGATGACAAGGTCAAACCGGGCTTGCTTATTTTACCCAGTGACTGTACTCAGCGTTACAAAGTGGTGCCTGAGTCGGCGGACTATGCTTGCATCCGTTGCAGTGAGATCATTCATATGAACGCAGGGGAAAAACAATTATGTCCGCGCTGTGCAAATCCAGAATGGACGAAGGCAAGTCG
Organism: Escherichia sp. MOD1-EC5189; assembly: GCF_002966045.1. Classification (NCBI taxonomy): domain Bacteria; kingdom Pseudomonadati; phylum Pseudomonadota; class Gammaproteobacteria; order Enterobacterales; family Enterobacteriaceae; genus Escherichia; species Escherichia sp. MOD1-EC5189. Next base: position 43,179 of record NZ_PTRX01000002.1, read on the forward strand.
GGCTAAACGGGTGACCTGACAGCAAAAAAATCGGTTTTTGGACAATAATCCGAGAGATTCTATTGTGTGACGCGTGCCGCATTTTTGCCCTCGACTGTTTTACCCATTGCGATGCGCGCCACTGAATGATAAAACCGATAGCCACAGGAATAATGTATTACCCGCGGTCGCAATCGATTGTCCGTGGGTTAATGGCAACGCAACGTGGTGAGGGGAAATGGCTCAAATCTTCAATTTTAGTTCTGGTCCGGCAATGCTACCGGCAGAGGTGCTTAAACAGGCTCAACAGGAACTGCGCGACTGGAACGGTCTTGGTACGTCGGTGATGGAAGTGAGCCACCGTGGTAAAGAGTTCATTCAGGTTGCAGAGGAAGCCGAGAAGGATTTTCGCGATCTTCTTAATATCCCCTCCAACTATAAAGTATTGTTCTGCCACGGCGGTGGTCGCGGTCAATTTGCTGCAGTACCGTTGAATATTCTTGGTGATAAAACCACTGCAGATTATGTTGATGCCGGTTACTGGGCGGCAAGTGCCATTAAAGAAGCGAAAAAATACTGCAAGCCAAATGTCTTTGACGCCAAAGTGACTGTTGATGGTCTTCGTGCGGTTAAGCCAATGCGTGAATGGCAGCTCTCTGATAATGCCGCTTATATGCATTACTGCCCAAATGAGACCATCGATGGTATCGCCATCGACGAAACGCCAGACTTTGGTAAAGAAGTGGTGGTTGCAGCCGACTTCTCTTCAACGATTCTTTCCCGTCCAATTGACGTCAGTCGTTACGGTGTGATTTATGCTGGCGCACAGAAAAATATCGGCCCGGCGGGCCTGACAATCGTCATCGTTCGTGAAGACTTACTGGGTAAAGCGAATATCGCTTGTCCGTCGATTCTGGATTATTCCATCCTTAACGATAACGACTCAATGTTTAACACGCCGCCGACATTTGCCTGGTACCTGTCCGGTCTGGTATTCAAATGGCTGAAAGCGAACGGCGGCGTGGCTGCAATGGATAAAATCAATCAGCAAAAAGCAGAACTGCTGTATGGGGTGATTGATAACAGCGATTTCTACCGCAATGACGTGGCGAAAGCTAACCGTTCGCGGATGAACGTGCCGTTCCAGTTGGCGGACAGTGCGCTTGACAAATTGTTCCTTGAAGAGTCTTTTGCTGCGGGGCTGCATGCCCTGAAAGGGCATCGTGTGGTCGGCGGTATGCGTGCGTCAATTTATAACGCAATGCCTCTGGAAGGCGTTAAAGCGCTGACAGACTTCATGATTGAGTTCGAACGCCGTCACGGCTAATGCCGAAATTTTGCTTAATCCCCACAGCCAGCCTGTGGGGTTTTTATTTCTGTTGTAGAGAGTTGAGTTCATGGAATCCCTGACGTTACAACCCATCGCTCGTGTCGATGGCACCATTAATCTGCCCGGTTCCAAGAGCGTTTCTAACCGCGCTTTATTGCTGGCGGCATTAGCACATGGCAAAACAGTATTAACCAATCTGCTGGATAGCGATGACGTGCGCCATATGCTGAATGCATTAACCGCGTTAGGGGTAAGTTACACGCTTTCAGCCGATCGTACGCGTTGCGAAATCATCGGTAATGGCGGTCCATTACACGCAGAAAGTGCTCTGGAGTTGTTCCTCGGTAACGCCGGAACGGCAATGCGTCCGCTGGCGGCGGCTCTTTGTTTGGGTAGCAATGATATTGTGCTGACCGGTGAACCGCGTATGAAAGAACGCCCGATTGGTCATCTGGTGGATGCGCTGCGTCAGGGCGGGGCGAAGATCACTTACCTGGAACAAGAAAATTATCCGCCATTGCGTTTACAAGGTGGCTTTACTGGCGGCAACGTTGACGTTGATGGCTCCGTTTCCAGTCAGTTTCTCACCGCACTGTTAATGACTGCGCCTCTTGCGCCAGAAGATACGGTGATTCGTATTAAAGGCGATCTGGTTTCTAAACCTTACATTGACATCACACTCAATCTGATGAAGACGTTTGGTGTTGAAATTGAAAATCAGCACTATCAACAATTTGTCGTAAAAGGCGGGCAGTCTTATCAGTCTCCGGGTACTTATTTGGTCGAAGGCGATGCATCTTCGGCTTCTTACTTCCTGGCAGCAGCAGCGATCAAAGGTGGCACTGTAAAAGTGACCGGTATTGGACGCAACAGTATGCAGGGTGATATTCGCTTTGCTGATGTGCTGGAAAAAATGGGCGCAACCATTAGCTGGGGCGATGATTATATTTCCTGCACGCGTGGTGAACTGAACGCTATTGATATGGATATGAACCATATTCCCGATGCGGCGATGACCATTGCCACGGCGGCATTATTTGCAAAAGGCACTACCACGCTGCGCAATATCTATAACTGGCGTGTTAAAGAGACTGATCGCCTGTTTGCGATGGCAACAGAGCTACGTAAAGTCGGCGCGGAAGTAGAAGAGGGGCACGATTACATTCGTATCACTCCACCGGAAAAACTGAACTTTGCCGAGATCGCAACATACAATGATCACCGGATGGCGATGTGTTTCTCGCTGGTGGCGTTGTCAGATACACCAGTGACGATTCTTGATCCCAAATGCACGGCCAAAACATTTCCGGATTATTTCGAGCAGCTGGCGCGGATTAGCCAGGCAGCCTGAATGAACAACGTGCAATAAATAGCCAAATCTTTCTTTATCAATACGTCGGCACATTGCCGGCGTTTTTTTTCGGACCTTGTGAGTCATTTTGATTAATGGTAGCGTCGTTTGTCGATGTAAGTTATTGATACATAATATTTATATATGATTAATCAACGGATGATTCACATGAAGAATACTAAATTACTGCTGGCGATTGCGGCCTCTGCAGCTTTACTGACAGGGTGTCAGAATACCCACGGTATTGATACCAATATGGCTATCAGCTCAGGTTTAAATGCCTATAAAGCAGCAACGTTAAGCGATGCTGATGCAAAAGCGATTGCCAATCAGGGCTGTGCCGAAATGGACAGCGGCAATCAAGTCGCAAGTAAATCCAGCAAGTACGGTAAACGTCTGGCAAAAATCGCCAAAGCATTGGGTAACAATATTAATGGCACGCCGGTCAACTATAAGGTTTATATGACCAGCGACGTCAACGCATGGGCGATGGCGAACGGCTGTGTTCGTGTCTACAGTGGCCTGATGGACATGATGAACGACAACGAAATTGAAGGCGTTCTGGGTCATGAACTGGGCCACGTCGCGTTGGGTCACTCGCTGGCTGAAATGAAAGCTTCTTATGCGATCGTTGCCGCACGTGATGCGATTTCCGCTACCAGCGGTGTGGCTTCCCAGCTTTCTCGCTCACAATTAGGTGATATCGCAGAAGGCGCGATCAATGCTAAATACTCCCGCGATAAAGAGTCCGAAGCAGATGATTTCTCCTTTGATCTGTTGAAGAAACGTGGCATCAGCACCCAGGGGCTGGTTGGCAGCTTTGAAAAATTGGCCAGCCTGGATGGCGGCCGTACCCAGTCCATGTTTGACTCTCACCCACCATCAACAGAGCGTGCGCAACACATCCGTGATCGTATCGCCTCTGGTAAGTAAATCATTGTCATCTTTCGGGCTGGTCTTCTGCCAGCCCGCTATAATTGCGCAATAAATCCCCATCTGAATACAGACAAAACTGGTTTTTGCACACAACGTTAACGATTTGTGGCGTCGGCGCGTATAATGCGCGCGGTTATGTTAACGGTACGCCTGTTTTAAGGAGATAAAGATGACGGCAATTGCCCCGGTTATTACCATTGATGGCCCAAGCGGTGCAGGGAAAGGCACCTTGTGTAAGGCTATGGCGGAAGCGTTGCAATGGCATCTGCTGGACTCGGGTGCAATTTATCGCGTACTGGCACTGGCGGCATTACATCACCATGTTGATGTTGCATCGGAAGATGCGCTCGTGCCGCTGGCATCCCATCTGGATGTACGTTTTGTGTCGACCAATGGCAATCTGGAAGTGATCCTCGAAGGGGAAGATGTCAGCGGCGAAATTCGTACTCAGGAAGTGGCGAATGCTGCTTCACAAGTCGCGGCATTCCCACGCGTTCGTGAAGCATTATTGCGTCGCCAACGCGCGTTTCGCGAATTACCAGGCTTGATTGCCGATGGCCGCGATATGGGAACGGTGGTATTCCCTGATGCGCCAGTGAAAATTTTCCTTGACGCCTCCTCGGAAGAACGTGCGCATCGCCGCATGCTACAGTTGCAGGAGAAGGGCTTTAGTGTTAACTTTGAGCGCCTTTTGGCCGAGATCAAAGAACGCGACGACCGCGATCGTAACCGAGCGGTAGCGCCACTGGTTCCGGCTGCCGATGCTTTAGTGTTGGATTCCACCACCTTAAGCATTGAGCAAGTGATTGAAAAAGCGCTACAATACGCGCGCCAGAAATTGGCTCTCGCGTAAGCGACCGAATTTGCAGTACCCCCGTTGCAATGGAATGACAGCGGGTATGTTAAACAACCCCATCCGGCATGGAGCCAGGTGGACGTTAAATATAAACCTGAAGATTAAACATGACTGAATCTTTTGCTCAACTCTTTGAAGAGTCCTTAAAAGAAATCGAAACCCGCCCGGGTTCTATCGTTCGTGGCGTTGTTGTTGCTATCGACAAAGACGTAGTACTGGTTGACGCTGGTCTGAAATCTGAGTCCGCCATCCCGGCTGAGCAGTTCAAAAACGCCCAGGGCGAGCTGGAAATCCAGGTAGGTGACGAAGTTGACGTTGCTCTGGACGCAGTAGAAGACGGCTTCGGTGAAACTCTGCTGTCCCGTGAGAAAGCTAAACGTCACGAAGCCTGGATCACGCTGGAAAAAGCTTACGAAGATGCTGAAACTGTTACCGGTGTTATCAACGGCAAAGTTAAGGGCGGCTTCACTGTTGAGCTGAACGGTATTCGTGCGTTCCTGCCAGGTTCTCTGGTAGACGTTCGTCCGGTGCGTGACACTCTGCACCTGGAAGGCAAAGAGCTTGAATTCAAAGTAATCAAGCTGGATCAGAAGCGCAACAACGTTGTTGTTTCTCGTCGTGCCGTTATCGAATCCGAAAACAGCGCAGAGCGCGATCAGCTGCTGGAAAACCTGCAGGAAGGCATGGAAGTTAAAGGTATCGTTAAGAACCTCACTGACTACGGTGCATTCGTTGATCTGGGCGGCGTTGACGGCCTGCTGCACATCACTGATATGGCCTGGAAACGCGTTAAGCATCCGAGCGAAATCGTCAACGTGGGCGACGAAATCACTGTTAAAGTGCTGAAGTTCGACCGCGAACGTACCCGTGTATCCCTGGGCCTGAAACAGCTGGGCGAAGATCCGTGGGTAGCTATCGCTAAACGTTATCCGGAAGGTACCAAACTGACTGGTCGCGTGACCAACCTGACCGACTACGGCTGCTTCGTTGAAATCGAAGAAGGCGTTGAAGGCCTGGTACACGTTTCCGAAATGGATTGGACCAACAAAAACATCCACCCGTCCAAAGTTGTTAACGTTGGCGATGTAGTGGAAGTTATGGTTCTGGATATCGACGAAGAACGTCGTCGTATCTCCCTGGGTCTGAAACAGTGCAAAGCTAACCCGTGGCAGCAGTTCGCGGAAACCCACAACAAGGGTGACCGTGTTGAAGGTAAAATCAAGTCTATCACTGACTTCGGTATCTTCATCGGCCTGGACGGCGGCATCGACGGCCTGGTTCACCTGTCTGACATCTCCTGGAACGTTGCAGGCGAAGAAGCAGTTCGTGAATACAAAAAAGGCGACGAAATCGCTGCAGTTGTTCTGCAGGTTGACGCAGAACGTGAACGTATCTCCCTGGGCGTTAAACAGCTCGCAGAAGATCCGTTCAACAACTGGGTTGCTCTGAACAAGAAAGGCGCTATCGTAACCGGTAAAGTAACTGCAGTTGACGCTAAAGGCGCAACCGTAGAACTGGCTGACGGCGTTGAAGGTTACCTGCGTGCTTCTGAAGCATCCCGTGACCGCGTTGAAGACGCTACCCTGGTTCTGAGCGTTGGCGACGAAGTTGAAGCTAAATTCACCGGCGTTGATCGTAAAAACCGCGCAATCAGCCTGTCTGTTCGTGCGAAAGACGAAGCTGACGAGAAAGATGCAATCGCAACTGTTAACAAACAGGAAGATGCAAACTTCTCCAACAACGCAATGGCTGAAGCTTTCAAAGCAGCTAAAGGCGAGTAATTCTCTGACTCTTCGGGATTTTTATTCCGAAGTTTGTTGAGTTTACTTGACAGATTGCAGGTTTCGTCCTGTAATCAAGCACTAAGGGCGGCTACGGCCGCCCTTAATCAATGCAGCAACAGCAGCCGCTAAATTTGCCTTTAAGGAACCGGAGGAATCATGACCAAGTCAGAATTGATAGAAAGACTTGCCACCCAGCAATCGCACATTCCCGCCAAGACGGTTGAAGATGCAGTAAAAGAGATGCTGGAGCATATGGCCTCGACTCTTGCGCAGGGCGAGCGTATTGAAATCCGCGGTTTCGGCAGTTTCTCTTTGCACTACCGCGCACCACGTACCGGACGTAATCCGAAGACTGGCGATAAAGTAGAACTGGAAGGAAAATACGTTCCTCACTTTAAACCAGGTAAAGAACTGCGCGATCGCGCCAATATTTACGGTTAAGTTTTTACTCAAACTTGAACGCGAGAAAAGCACCTGTCGGGTGCTTTTTTCATTTCTCTAATCTGGAACTGGAAGCTGCCTCGCAGAGTTTTGAGCAGTTTTCACCCTGTCGTTAAATTCTTCTGAACGTGCCTCGGGGAACGCAAAACTCCCACCAGACAACCATTCAACAAAGTTGCACACTTTCTATAAACAGGGAGGGTGCATGAAAATAACGACAGTCGGAGTATGCATAATTTGCGGAATTTTTCCGTTGCTGATTTTGCCCCAATTGCCAGGGACAGTAACCCTTGCGCTTCTGACTATCTTCGCCTGTGTACTGGCATTTATCCCTGTTAAAACCGTCCGTTATATCGCGCTGACGTTGCTGTTTTTCGTTTGGGGCATATTAGCAGCAAAGCAAATTTTGTGGGCAGGAGAAACCTTAACTGGCTCGACGCAGGATGCAATTGTTGAGATCATTGCTACTGACGGCATGACCACTCATTACGGTCAAATTACTCATCTACAAGGTCGACGTATATTCCCTGCGCCAGGCCTCGTACTGTATGGCGAATATCTTCCGCAAGCGGTTTGTGCCGGACAAGTATGGTCAATGAAACTCAAAGTTCGTGCAGTTCATGGCCAACTTAATGATGGCGGCTTTGATAGCCAGCGTTATGCCATTGCCCAGCATCAACCGCTCACCGGCCGTTTTCTGCAGGCAAGTGTCATTGAACCGAATTGTAGCCAGCGTGCACAGTATCTGGCGTCACTACAAACAACGCTGCAACCCTATATGTGGAACGCGGTTATTCTTGGATTAGGTATGGGGGAACGGTTATCCGTCCCCAAAGAAATCAAAAATATCATGCGTGATACTGGAACGGCGCATTTAATGGCGATATCGGGGCTGCATATCGCCTTTGCGGCGTTACTGGCTGCCGGACTCATTCGCAGTGGACAAATATTTCTGCCTGGGCGCTGGATCCACTGGCAAATGCCATTAATTGGCGGAATCTGCTGTGCTGCTTTTTATGCCTGGCTAACGGGAATGCAACCTCCTGCATTGCGTACCGTGGTGGCGCTTGCCATTTGGGGAATGCTTAAGTTAAGTGGACGACAATGGAGTGGCTGGGATGTATGGATATGTTGTCTGGCGGCAATTTTGCTGATGGATCCTGTTGCCATTCTTTCGCAAAGTTTATGGCTCTCTGCCGCTGCGGTCGCGGCACTGATTTTTTGGTATCAGTGGTTTCCCTGTCCGGAGTGGCAGCTGCCGCCGGTATTGCGCGCGGTTGTTTCCCTCATCCATCTGCAACTGGGAATCACCCTCCTGCTTATGCCCGTGCAAATTGTCATATTTCATGGCATTAGTCTGACCTCGTTTATTGCAAATCTTTTTGCAATTCCCCTGGTGACATTTATCACGGTTCCGTTGATTCTCGCCGCGATGGTTGTGCATTTAAGCGGGCCGTTTATTCTGGAACAAGGGTTATGGTTTCTTGCCGACCGGTCTTTGGCTTTACTTTTCTGGGGGTTAAAGAGTTTGCCGGAAGGGTGGATCAACATTGCTGAACGTTGGCAATGGCTAACATTTTCCCCATGGTTCTTACTGGTGGTATGGCGATTAAACGCCTGGCGAACGTTGCCAGCAATGTGTGTGGCTGTAGGCTTGCTGATGTGCTTGCCGCTGTGGCAAAAACCTCGACCTGACGAGTGGCAAGTGTACATGCTTGATGTCGGGCAAGGGCTGGCAATGGTCATTGCGCGAAACGGCAAAGCGATTCTCTATGACACGGGACTGGCCTGGCCCGAAGGGGATAGTGGGCAACAACTGATTATCCCCTGGCTCCACTGGCATAATCTTGAACCGGAAGGCGTTATTTTGAGTCATGAACATCTGGATCACCGGGGAGGGCTGGACTCAATATTGCACACATGGCCGATGTTATGGATCCGAAGTCCGTTAAACTGGGAACATCATCAGCCCTGTGTGCGTGGCGAAGCGTGGCAATGGCAAGGATTGCGTTTCAGCGTGCACTGGCCTTTACAAGGTAGCAACGATAAAGGAAATAACCATTCCTGTGTGGTTAAGGTTGATGACGGGACGAATAGCATTCTCCTAACCGGTGATATTGAAGCCCCCGCTGAACAAAAGATGCTAAGCCGTTACTGGCAGCAAATGCAGGCAACATTACTTCAGGTACCTCACCATGGCAGTAATACCTCATCATCGTTGCCATTAATTCAGCGAGTGAATGGAAAAGTGGCACTCGCATCGGCATCGCGCTATAACGCATGGCGACTGCCCTCAAGCAAAGTTAAACATCGCTATCAACAACAGGGTTATAAGTGGCTTGATACTCCACATCAGGGTCAAATAACGGTCAATTTTTCAGCGCAAGGCTGGCGGATTAGCAGCCTCAGAGAGCAAATTTTACCTCGTTGGTATCATCAGTGGTTTGGCGTGCCAGTGGATAACGGGTAGAATATGCGGCTATTTCAACAAATGCTGGTTTTTTGAATGCATAACGACAAAGATCTCTCTACGTGGCAGACGTTCCGCCGACTGTGGCCAACCATTGCGCCTTTTAAAGCGGGTCTGATCGTGGCGGGCGTAGCGTTAATCCTCAACGCAGCCAGCGATACCTTCATGTTATCGCTCCTTAAGCCACTTCTTGATGATGGCTTTGGTAAAACAGATCGCTCCGTGCTGGTGTGGATGCCGCTGGTGGTGATCGGGCTGATGATTTTACGTGGTATCACCAGCTATGTTTCCAGCTACTGTATCTCCTGGGTATCAGGAAAGGTGGTAATGACTATGCGTCGCCGCCTGTTTGGTCACATGATGGGAATGCCCGTTTCATTTTTTGACAAACAGTCAACGGGTACGCTGTTGTCGCGTATCACCTACGATTCCGAACAGGTTGCTTCTTCTTCTTCCGGCGCATTGATTACTGTTGTGCGTGAAGGTGCGTCGATCATCGGCCTGTTCATCATGATGTTCTATTACAGCTGGCAACTGTCGATCATTTTAATTGTGCTGGCACCGATTGTTTCGATTGCGATTCGTGTCGTATCGAAGCGTTTTCGCAACATCAGTAAAAACATGCAGAACACCATGGGTCAGGTGACCACCAGCGCAGAACAAATGCTGAAGGGCCACAAAGAAGTATTGATTTTCGGTGGTCAGGAAGTGGAAACGAAACGCTTCGATAAAGTCAGTAACCGAATGCGTCTTCAGGGGATGAAAATGGTTTCAGCCTCTTCCATCTCTGATCCGATCATTCAGCTGATCGCCTCTTTGGCGCTGGCGTTTGTTCTGTATGCGGCGAGCTTCCCAAGTGTTATGGATAACCTGACTGCCGGTACGATTACCGTTGTTTTCTCTTCAATGATTGCACTGATGCGTCCGCTGAAATCGCTGACCAACGTTAACGCCCAGTTCCAGCGCGGTATGGCGGCTTGTCAGACGCTGTTTACCATTCTGGACAGTGAGCAGGAGAAAGACGAAGGTAAGCGCGTGATCGAGCGTGCGACTGGCGACGTGGAATTCCGCAATGTCACCTTTACTTATCCAGGACGTGACGTGCCCGCATTGCGTAACATCAACCTGAAAATTCCGGCAGGAAAAACGGTCGCTCTGGTTGGACGCTCTGGTTCAGGTAAATCAACCATCGCCAGCCTAATCACACGTTTTTACGATATTGATGAAGGCGAAATCCTGATGGATGGTCACGATCTGCGCGAGTATACCCTGGCGTCTTTACGTAACCAGGTTGCTCTGGTGTCGCAGAATGTCCATCTGTTTAACGATACGGTTGCCAACAACATTGCTTACGCACGGACAGAACAGTACAGCCGTGAGCAAATTGAAGAAGCGGCGCGTATGGCCTACGCCATGGACTTCATCAATAAGATGGATAACGGTCTCGATACAGTGATTGGTGAAAACGGCGTGCTGCTCTCTGGCGGTCAGCGTCAGCGTATTGCCATCGCTCGAGCCTTGTTGCGTGATAGCCCGATTCTGATTCTGGACGAAGCTACCTCGGCGCTGGATACCGAATCTGAACGTGCGATTCAGGCGGCACTGGATGAGTTGCAGAAAAACCGTACCTCTCTGGTGATTGCCCACCGCTTGTCTACCATTGAAAAGGCAGACGAAATCGTGGTCGTCGAGGATGGTGTCATTGTGGAACGCGGTACGCATAACGATTTGCTTGAGCACCGTGGCGTTTACGCGCAACTTCACAAAATGCAGTTTGGCCAATGATCGAAAAAATCTGGTCTGGTGAATCCCCTTTGTGGCGGCTATTGCTGCCACTCTCCTGGTTGTATGGTCTGGTGAGTGGCGCGATCCGTCTTTGCTATAAACTAAAACTGAAGCGCGCCTGGCGTGCCCCCGTACCGGTTGTCGTGGTTGGTAATCTCACCGCTGGCGGCAACGGAAAAACTCCGGTCGTTGTCTGGCTGGTGGAACAGTTGCAACAGCGCGGTATTCGCGTGGGAGTCGTGTCCCGGGGATATGGCGGTAAGGCTGAATCTTATCCGCTGTTATTGTCGGTAGATACCACCACAGCACAGGCGGGTGATGAACCTGTGTTGATTTATCAACGCACTGGCGCGCCTGTTGCGGTTTCTCCCGTGCGTTCTGATGCGGTAAAAGCCATTCTGGCGCAACACCCTGATGTGCAGATCATCGTAACCGACGACGGTTTACAGCATTATCATCTGGCGCGTGATGTGGAAATCGTCGTTATTGATGGCGTGCGTCGCTTTGGCAATGGCTGGTGGTTGCCGGCGGGGCCAATGCGTGAGCGAGCGGGGCGCTTAAAGTCGGTTGATGCGGTAATCGTCAACGGCGGTGTCCCCCGCAGCGGTGAAATCCCCATGCATCTGCTGCCGGGGCAGGCGGTGAATTTACGTACCGGTACGCGTTGTGACGTTGCTCAACTTGAACATGTGGTGGCGATGGCGGGGATTGGGCATCCGCCGCGCTTTTTTGCCACGCTGAAGATGTGCGGCGTACAACCGGAAAAATGTGTACCACTGGCCGATCATCAGTCTTTGAATTATAAGGATGTCAGCGCGTTGGTAAGCGACGGGCAAACGCTAGTAATGACTGAAAAAGATGCGGTGAAATGCCGGGCCTTTGCAGATGAAAATTGGTGGTATTTGCCTGTTGACGCACAGCTTTCAGGCGATGAACCAGCGAAACTGCTTGCGCAACTAACCTCGCTGGCTTCTGGCAACTAGTTACGCCGCGGCAGCGTTCGATTGATGGAGTCATGAATGTCGCTGCCGCACCTCTCCCTTGCTGATGCGCGTAATCTTCACCTTGCTGCGCAAGGCCTGTTAAACAAACCCCGCCGTCGAGCGTCGTTGGAAGATATTCTGGCAACGATTTCCCGCATGTCCTTGCTGCAAATTGATACCATCAATATTGTTGCCCGTAGCCCATATCTGGTACTTTTCAGTCGTCTGGGAAATTATCCTGCGCAGTGGTTGGATGAGTCTCTGGCGCGTGGCGAATTAATGGAATACTGGGCGCATGAAGCCTGCTTTATGCCACGTAGCGATTTTCGTCTTATTCGCCACCGCATGCTGACACCTGAAAAAATGGGCTGGAAATACAAAGACGCCTGGATGCAGGAACATGCGGCAGAAATTGCACAGTTAATTCAACATATTCATGATAAGGGGCCGGTACGTTCAGCCGATTTCGAGCATTCTCGTAAAGGTGCAAGCGGCTGGTGGGAATGGAAGCCGCATAAACGGCATCTGGAAGGTTTATTTACTGCCGGAAAGGTGATGGTGATTGAACGGCGCAACTTCCAGCGCGTTTATGATTTAACCCACCGTGTCATGCCTGACTGGGATGATGAGCGCGATCTCGTTTCGCAAACAGAAGCAGAAATCATCATGCTGGATAACAGTGCGCGTAGCCTGGGCATATTCCGCGAACAGTGGCTGGCAGATTACTATCGGCTGAAACGTCCGGCACTGGCGGCTTGGCGCGAAGCGAGGGCTGAACAGCAGCAAATCATTGCTGTGCATGTTGAAAAATTGGGCAATCTTTGGCTGCATGCTGATTTGCTGCCGCTACTCGAACGCGCGCTCGCCGGAAAGCTCACTGCAACGCACAGCGCGGTACTTTCGCCTTTTGATCCTGTTGTCTGGGATCGCAAACGCGCGGAGCAGCTTTTTGATTTTAGCTACCGGCTGGAGTGCTATACCCCAGCGCCGAAACGCCAGTATGGCTATTTTGTTCTGCCGTTATTACATCGTGGGCAATTAGTTGGGCGAATGGATGCCAAAATGCATCGCCAGACAGGCATCCTTGAAGTTATCTCTCTGTGGTTACAGGAAGGCATTAAACCAACGACAACGCTGCAAAAAGGGTTACGTCAGGCGATTACTGATTTCGCTAACTGGCAGCAGGCAACGCGGGTGACATTAGGACGCTGCCCGCAAGGCCTCTTTACTGATTGCCGCGCCGGCTGGGAAATAGACCCCGTCGCATAAATGATTATGATAAGATTTATGCATTCATAACCCGATCCATCTGGAGGAACTATGGATCATCGTCTGCTTGAAATCATTGCCTGCCCGGTTTGCAACGGAAAACTTTGGTATAACCAGGAAAAACAAGAGCTTATCTGCAAACTGGACAACCTGGCTTTCCCGCTGCGCGATGGCATTCCAGTGTTGCTGGAAACGGAAGCCCGCGTGCTGACTGCTGATGAGAGTAAATCATGAGTTTTGTGGTCATTATTCCCGCGCGCTACGCGTCCACGCGTCTGCCCGGTAAACCATTGGTTGATATTAACGGCAAACCCATGATTGTTCATGTTCTTGAACGCGCGCGCGAATCAGGTGCCGAGCGCATCATCGTGGCAACCGATCATGAGGATGTTGCCCGCGCTGTTGAAGCGGCTGGCGGCGAAGTATGTATGACGCGCGCCGATCATCAGTCAGGTACAGAACGTTTGGCGGAAGTTGTCGAAAAATGCGCATTCAGCGACGACACGGTGATCGTTAATGTGCAGGGTGATGAACCGATGATCCCTGCGACAATCATTCGTCAGGTTGCTGATAACCTCGCTCAGCGTCAGGTGGGTATGGCGACTCTGGCGGTGCCAATCCACAATGCGGAAGAAGCGTTTAACCCGAATGCGGTGAAAGTGGTTCTCGACGCCGAAGGGTACGCACTGTACTTCTCTCGCGCCACCATTCCGTGGGATCGTGATCGTTTTGCAAAAGACCTTGAAACCGTAGGCGATAACTTCCTGCGTCATCTTGGTATTTATGGCTACCGAGCAGGCTTTATCCGTCGTTATGTTACCTGGCAGCCAAGTCCGTTAGAACATATCGAAATGTTAGAGCAGCTTCGTGTTCTGTGGTACGGCGAAAAAATCCACGTTGCTGTTGCTCAGGAAGTTCCTGGTACAGGTGTGGATACCCCTGAAGATCTCGAGCGCGTTCGCGCTGAAATGCGCTAATTTCACTTCACGACACTCCAGCCAATTTTGGGAGGAGTGTCGTACCGTTACGATTTTCCTCAATTTTTCTTTTCAACAATTGATCTCATTCAGGTGACATCTTTTATATTGGCGCTCATTATGAAAGCAGTAGCTTTTATGAGGGTAATCTGAATGGAACAGCTGCGTGCCGAATTAAGCCATTTACTGGGCGAAAAACTCAGTCGTATTGAGTGCGTCAATGAAAAAGCGGATACGGCGTTGTGGGCTTTGTATGACAGCCAGGGAAACCCAATGCCGTTAATGGCAAGAAGCTTTAGTACGCCCGGAAAAGCCCGACAGCTGGCATGGAAAACCACCATGCTGGCAAGAAGTGGGACTGTCCGTATGCCGACTATTTATGGTGTGATGACGCATGAAGAACACCCCGGCCCCGATGTCCTGCTACTGGAGCGGATGCGTGGTGTTTCGGTGGAGGCTCCAGCCCGAACACCAGAACGCTGGGAACAACTCAAAGACCAAATCGTTGAAGCCTTACTGGCCTGGCACCGTCAGGACAGTCGTGGTTGCGTCGGCGCGGTCGACAATACTCAGGAAAATTTCTGGCCCTCATGGTACCGGCAACATGTTGAAGTGCTATGGACTACGCTCAATCAGTTCAATAACACCGGTCTAACGATGCAAGATAAGCGGATCCTGTTTCGCACCCGTGAATGTCTCCCGGCATTATTTGAAGGCTTTAACGACAATTGTGTGCTGATTCACGGTAACTTCTGTTTACGCAGCATGCTGAAAGATTCGCGCAGCGATCAGTTACTGGCGATGGTCGGACCGGGACTAATGCTTTGGGCACCGCGAGAATACGAACTGTTCCGACTAATGGATAATTCTCTGGCGGAAGATTTGCTCTGGAGTTATCTGCAACGCGCGCCAGTGGCGGAGTCGTTCATCTGGCGGCGTTGGTTGTATGTGTTATGGGATGAAGTTGCGCAACTGGTTAATACCGGACGATTTAGTCGGTGCAACTTCGATCTGGCATCAAAATCACTCTTGCCGTGGCTCGCCTGACGAACCTTTCAGCCACTGCCAGATGCGGCCAAGCGTTTCATAGCCAACACGATCGCTATGCATTAACCAGACTGGAGAAGGGATTGCTCGTTCCCACGGATTAAGCGGCGAGTCGATGGCCAACTGGTTCGCCGGGGCTGGCAGCGGATTTAACCCTTCCTGCTGAAAAAAGATCATCGCGCGCGGCAGATGTGATGCGGAGGTTACCAGCAGGAAAGGGGCGTCACCAATCGCCTGTTTCACTGCCGCAGCTTCTTCTTCGGTATCTTTTGGCAAATCCAGGGTGATAATTTGCTCGCGAGGGACACCCAGCGATTGCGCAACTCTTGCACCTACTTCGGCTGTACTCACCGTATTGGTTTTTGCTACGCCTCCCGTGAAGATCAGCTTTGATCCCGGATTTTCGCGCCATAAGCGAATACCCTCATTCAGACGTGGCAGACTGTTATTGATTAAATTCGAGCTCGGTGCCCATTGTGGGTTCCAGGTATAACCACCTCCGAGTACCACGATATAGTCCACTTTTTGCGAATTATTCCATGTCGGATAGGTGCTTTCGATGGGACGCAGCAGGCGGTCGGCTACCGGTTGCAAACTCAATAACAAGAGCGCCAGCCACCCAAGGCTAATAAAAATCTTCCCGGTTTTTTGAAAACGGCTAAACCACAGCAGCGCCAGGCCAGCGCCAATAATCAACAACATCAGCGGAAGTGGCAGCAGCATACCGCCAATCACTTTTTTCAGTGTAAAAAGCATCCTTTCTGGTTCCTTTTTTGACCATATAGCAAGGGATCGCCAGCGATATTACACCAGACGGGTTCATTCTCGCCGTGGCTGTGACAAAATAGCGTCTTTATCAGAAAACGTCTTAGCCAACCGGTGGAGAAAGCAATGCAGGATCGCAATTTTGATGATATTGCGGAAAAGTTTTCCCGTAACATTTACGGCACCACCAAAGGGCAGCTTCGACAGGCTATTCTGTGGCAGGATCTCGATCGCGTGCTGGCGGAAATGGGCTCGCAAAAACTGCGTGTGCTGGATGCTGGCGGTGGAGAAGGGCAGACCGCAATCAAAATGGCCGAGCGTGGGCATCAGGTCATTTTATGCGATCTTTCAGCGCAGATGATCGACCGCGCAAAACAGGCGGCAGAAGCAAAAGGTGTGAGCGACAACATGCAATTTATACATTGCGCCGCTCAGGATGTTGCTTCGCATTTGGAAACGCCCGTTGATCTGATATTGTTCCATGCGGTGCTCGAGTGGGTGGCCGATCCCCGCAGCGTATTGCAGACCCTGTGGTCAGTGTTGCGTCCAGGCGGTGTGTTGTCGTTAATGTTCTACAATGCGCACGGCTTGCTGATGCATAACATGGTCGCCGGGAATTTTGATTACGTGCAGGCGGGAATGCCGAAAAAGAAAAAACGGACGCTTTCGCCAGATTATCCACGCGACCCGGCGCAGGTTTATCTGTGGCTGGAAGAAGCTGGTTGGCAAATTATGGGTAAGACCGGCGTTCGCGTGTTTCATGATTACCTGCGCGAGAAGCACCAGCAGCGCGACTGCTATGAAGCATTACTTGAATTAGAAACGCGTTATTGCCGTCAGGAACCGTATATTACCCTGGGGCGTTATATTCATGTCACCGCGCGCAAACCGCAGAGCAAGGATAAAGTATGAGTGAATTTTCCCAGACAGTCCCCGAACTGGTTGCCTGGGCCAGAAAAAATGACTTCTCCATCTCGCTGCCGGTAGACCGACTCTCTTTTCTGCTGGCAGTTGCCACGCTGAACGGCGAGCGTCTGGATGGTGAGATGAGTGAAGGCGAGCTGGTGGATGCATTCCGCCATGTGAGTGATGCGTTTGAGCAAACCAGCGAAACCATCGGCGTGCGCGCCAACAACGCGATCAACGACATGGTGCGTCAACGTCTGCTGAACCGCTTTACCAGCGAGCAGGCGGAAGGGAACGCAATTTACCGTCTGACGCCGCTTGGCATCGGTATTACCGATTACTACATCCGTCAGCGCGAGTTTTCGACGCTGCGCCTTTCTATGCAGTTGTCGATTGTGGCGGGCGAACTGAAACGCGCGGCAGATGCCGCCGAAGAGGGCGGTGATGAGTTTCACTGGCACCGTAATGTCTATGCGCCACTGAAATATTCGGTAGCAGAAATTTTCGACAGCATCGACCTGACGCAACGTCTGATGGACGAACAGCAGCAGCAGGTGAAAGATGATATCGCCCAGTTGCTGAACAAAGACTGGCGGGCGGCGATTTCCAGCTGCGAATTGTTGCTTTCGGAAACTTCCGGAACGCTGCGTGAATTGCAGGATACGCTGGAAGCGGCAGGTGATAAATTGCAGGCTAATCTGTTACGCATTCAGGATGCGACGATGACTCATGATGATCTGCATTTCGTCGATCGTCTGGTGTTCGATCTGCAAAGCAAACTTGACCGTATTATTAGCTGGGGCCAGCAATCCATCGACTTATGGATTGGCTACGACCGCCACGTACACAAATTTATTCGTACCGCTATCGATATGGATAAAAACCGCGTCTTTGCTCAGCGGTTACGTCAGTCGGTACAAACCTATTTTGATGAACCGTGGGCGCTAACTTATGCCAATGCCGATCGTCTGCTGGATATGCGTGACGAAGAGATGGCACTGCGCGATGAAGAGGTGACTGGGGAACTTCCTGAGGATCTGGAGTACGAAGAGTTTAACGAGATCCGCGAACAGCTGGCGGCGATCATCGAAGAACAACTTGCCGTGTACAAAACCAGACAAGTGCCGCTGGATCTTGGTCTGGTGGTACGCGAATATCTGTCACAGTATCCGCGTGCGCGTCACTTTGACGTTGCGCGTATTGTTATCGATCAGGCGGTACGCCTCGGCGTAGCGCAAGCAGATTTCACCGGACTGCCAGCGAAATGGCAGCCGATTAATGATTACGGAGCCAAGGTACAGGCGCATGTCATCGACAAATATTGAACAAGTGATGCCGGTTAAGCTGGCGCAGGCGCTGGCGAATCCGTTATTTCCGGCGCTGGATAGCGCCTTACGTTCAGGCCGTCATATTGGCCTTGACGAACTGGATAATCATGCATTCCTGATGGATTTTCAGGAATATCTGGAAGAATTTTACGCGCGTTATAACGTTGAGCTTATTCGCGCACCGGAGGGGTTCTTCTATTTACGCCCACGTTCCACCACGCTGATCCCACGTTCCGTCTTGTCAGAACTGGATATGATGGTCGGGAAAATCCTCTGTTATCTCTATCTCAGCCCGGAACGGCTGGCGAATGAGGGGATTTTCACCCAGCAGGAATTGTACGACGAACTGCTCACCCTGGCCGATGAAGCAAAATTGCTGAAACTGGTGAACAATCGTTCTACTGGTTCAGACGTTGACCGGCAGAAGTTGCAGGAAAAAGTACGCTCTTCGCTCAACCGTCTGCGTCGCTTAGGCATGGTGTGGTTTATGGGCCACGACAGCAGCAAGTTCCGCATTACCGAATCGGTGTTCCGCTTCGGAGCCGATGTGCGTGCTGGCGACGATCCCCGTGAAGCACAGCGTCGCCTGATTCGTGATGGCGAAGCAATGCCGATTGAAAATCATCTGCAACTCAACGATGAAACCGAAGAGAATCAGCCAGATAGCGGAGAGGAAGAATAATGATTGAACGCGGTAAATTTCGCTCACTGACGCTGATTAACTGGAACGGCTTTTTTGCCCGAACTTTTGACCTCGATGAGCTGGTTACGACGCTCTCCGGTGGTAACGGTGCGGGTAAATCTACTACCATGGCGGCGTTCGTTACGGCGCTGATCCCCGACCTGACCCTGCTGCATTTCCGTAACACCACGGAAGCCGGGGCCACCAGCGGTTCGCGCGATAAAGGTCTGCACGGTAAGCTGAAAGCGGGTGTCTGCTATTCGATGCTCGACACCATTAACTCGCGCCATCAGCGCGTGGTGGTCGGCGTGCGTCTGCAACAGGTTGCCGGGCGCGATCGTAAAGTTGATATCAAACCATTTGCCATTCAGGGCTTGCCGATGTCGGTGCAGCCGACACAACTGGTGACCGAAACTCTGAATGAACGTCAGGCGCGCGTGCTCCCGCTTAACGAGCTGAAAGACAAGCTCGAAGCGATGGAAGGCGTGCAGTTTAAGCAGTTCAACTCTATTACCGATTACCACTCGCTGATGTTCGATCTGGGCATCATCGCACGTCGTCTGCGCTCAGCGTCTGATCGTAGTAAATTCTATCGTCTGATTGAAGCTTCGCTGTACGGCGGGATTTCCAGCGCCATCACCCGTTCTCTGCGCGACTACCTGTTGCCAGAAAATAGCGGCGTGCGTAAAGCGTTTCAGGACATGGAAGCGGCGCTGCGTGAAAACCGTATGACGCTGGAAGCGATTCGTGTTACCCAGTCTGACCGTGACTTGTTCAAGCATCTGATCAGCGAAGCGACTAACTACGTGGCGGCGGACTACATGCGCCACGCCAACGAGCGCCGTGTTCACCTGGATAAAGCGCTGGAGTTTCGTCGTGAGCTTCACACTTCGCGTCAGCAACTGGCGGCTGAGCAGTACAAACACGTCGATATGGCGCGAGAGCTGGCTGAGCACAACGGTGCCGAAGGCGATCTGGAAGCGGATTATCAGGCGGCCAGCGATCACCTGAACCTGGTGCAAACCGCACTGCGTCAGCAGGAAAAGATTGAACGCTACGAAGCGGATCTCGATGAGTTGCAGGTCCGCCTGGAAGAGCAAAACGAAGTGGTGGCAGAAGCCATCGAGCGCCAGGAAGAGAACGAGGCTCGTGCGGAAGCTGCCGAGCTGGAAGTGGACGAGCTGAAAAGCCAGCTTGCTGACTACCAGCAGGCGCTGGACGTCCAGCAAACGCGCGCGATCCAGTACAACCAGGCGATTGCTGCGCTTAATCGTGCCAAAGAACTGTGCCATCTGCCAGACTTAACCGCCGACAGCGCCGCCGAATGGCTGGAAACCTTCCAGGCGAAAGAGCTGGAAGCGACTGAAAAAATGCTCTCTCTTGAGCAGAAAATGAGCATGGCGCAAACCGCGCACAGCCAGTTTGAACAGGCTTATCAGCTGGTGGTCGCAATCAACGGCCCGCTGGCGCGTAACGAGGCGTGGGATGTCGCCCGCGAACTATTGCGCGAAGGGGTCGATCAGCGTCACCTGGCAGAGCAGGTTCAACCGTTGCGGATGCGCTTAAGCGAACTGGAACAGCGTCTGCGCGAGCAGCAAGAAGCTGAGCGTCTGTTGGCAGATTTCTGCAAACGTCAGGGCAAGAATTTTGATATCGACGAACTGGAAGCTCTGCATCAGGAGCTGGAAGCGCGCATTGCCTCTCTTTCCGACAGTGTTTCTAACGCCCGCGAAGAGCGTATGGCACTGCGTCAGGAGCAGGAACAGCTGCAGTCTCGCATTCAGAGTTTGATGCAGCGTGCGCCGGTTTGGCTGGCTGCGCAAAACAGTCTCAACCAGTTGAGCGAACAGTGCGGCGAAGAATTCTCCTCAAGCCAGGACGTCACCGAATATCTGCAACAGTTGCTGGAGCGTGAGCGCGAAGCGATTGTTGAACGTGACGAAGTTGGCGCACGCAAAAACGCCGTCGATGAAGAGATCGAACGTTTAAGCCAGCCAGGCGGCTCTGAAGACCAGCGTCTGAATGCGCTGGCGGAGCGTTTTGGCGGCGTGTTGCTGTCAGAAATTTATGACGACGTTAGCCTGGAAGATGCGCCGTACTTCTCGGCGTTGTACGGCCCGTCACGCCACGCTATCGTGGTGCCGGACCTGTCACAGGTAACCGAGCATCTGGAAGGCTTGACCGATTGCCCGGAAGATCTCTATCTGATCGAAGGGGATCCGCAGTCATTCGATGACAGCGTGTTCAGCGTTGATGAGCTGGAAAAAGCGGTAGTGGTGAAAATCGCCGATCGTCAGTGGCGTTATTCACGTTTCCCGGAAGTGCCGCTGTTTGGTCGTGCTGCGCGTGAAAGCCGTATTGAAAGCCTCCATGCGGAACGTGAAGTGCTTTCCGAACGCTTCGCCACGCTCTCCTTTGATGTACAGAAAACCCAGCGTCTGCATCAGGCGTTCAGCCGCTTTATTGGTAGCCATCTGGCGGTAGCGTTTGAGTCTGATCCGGAAGCAGAAATCCGTCAACTGAACAGCCGTCGCGTCGAACTGGAGCGGGCGTTGAGTAATCATGAAAATGATAACCAGCAGCAGCGTATTCAGTTTGAGCAGGCGAAAGAGGGCGTTACGGCGCTGAACCGCATTCTGCCGCGTCTTAACCTGCTGGCTGATGACAGCCTGGCAGATCGCGTCGATGAAATCCGCGAACGTCTGGATGAAGCCCAGGAAGCCGCGCGTTTTGTTCAGCAGTTTGGCAATCAACTGGCGAAACTGGAACCGATCGTTTCGGTATTGCAGAGCGACCCGGAACAGTTCGAACAGTTAAAAGAAGATTACGCGTACTCTCAGCAGATGCAGCGCGATGCCCGTCAGCAGGCGTTTGCCCTGACGGAAGTGGTGCAGCGTCGTGCGCACTTTAGCTACTCTGACTCGGCAGAAATGCTTAGCGGTAACAGCGATCTCAACGAAAAACTGCGTGAACGTCTGGAACAGGCGGAAGCGGAGCGTACCCGCGCTCGTGAAGCGTTGCGCGGACACGCAGCGCAGTTGAGTCAGTACAACCAGGTGCTGGCTTCGCTGAAAAGTTCTTACGACACCAAAAAAGAGCTACTCAACGATCTGCAACGTGAATTGCAGGATATCGGCGTGCGTGCTGATAGCGGGGCAGAAGAGCGGGCGCGTATTCGCCGTGACGAGTTGCACGCGCAACTGAGCAATAACCGTTCACGCCGCAACCAACTGGAAAAAGCGCTTACCTTCTGCGAAGCGGAGATGGACAACCTGACCCGCAAACTGCGCAAGCTGGAGCGTGATTACTTTGAGATGCGCGAGCAGGTAGTGACCGCGAAAGCGGGCTGGTGTGCAGTGATGCGCATGGTGAAAGATAACGGTGTTGAGCGCCGCTTACACCGCCGTGAGCTGGCTTATCTCTCCGCTGATGATTTGCGTTCCATGTCGGATAAGGCGTTGGGTGCGTTGCGTCTCGCGGTAGCGGATAACGAACATCTGCGCGACGTGCTGCGTATGTCGGAAGATCCAAAACGTCCGGAACGTAAAATTCAGTTCTTCGTGGCGGTTTATCAGCATCTGCGCGAGCGTATTCGTCAGGATATTATTCGTACCGATGATCCGGTTGAAGCTATCGAGCAGATGGAGATCGAACTTAGCCGTCTGACTGAAGAGTTAACGTCCCGCGAACAGAAACTGGCGATCAGTTCCCGCAGCGTGGCGAACATCATCCGTAAAACCATTCAGCGCGAGCAGAACCGTATCCGTATGCTCAACCAGGGCTTGCAGAACGTATCGTTCGGTCAGGTGAACAGCGTGCGCCTCAACGTGAACGTGCGTGAAACGCACGCCATGCTGCTGGATGTGCTCTCTGAACAGCACGAACAACATCAGGATCTGTTTAACAGCAACCGTCTGACCTTCTCGGAAGCGCTGGCGAAACTGTATCAGCGCCTTAATCCGCAGATTGATATGGGGCAGCGCACGCCGCAGACCATCGGTGAAGAACTGCTGGATTACCGTAACTATCTTGAAATGGAAGTTGAGGTTAACCGTGGTTCCGATGGCTGGTTGCGCGCGGAGTCTGGTGCATTGTCGACCGGTGAGGCTATTGGTACCGGTATGTCGATTCTGGTGATGGTGGTACAGAGTTGGGAAGATGAATCTCGCCGCTTGCGCGGTAAAGATATCTCTCCTTGCCGTCTGCTGTTCCTTGATGAAGCAGCGCGACTGGATGCCCGTTCCATCGCCACGCTGTTTGAATTGTGTGAGCGTTTGCAAATGCAGCTCATCATCGCAGCGCCGGAAAATATCAGCCCGGAAAAAGGCACCACCTATAAACTGGTGCGTAAAGTCTTCCAGAATACCGAACACGTTCACGTAGTCGGTCTGCGTGGTTTTGCACCGCAACTCCCTGAAACGCTTCCAGGAACTGACGAAGCGCCTTCCCAGGCGAGTTAAGATTGAGGCGGCAGCGATGCCGCCTTTCCTGTTTCTGAAAACTCCGTTTCTGCACTAAAAAAGTGCCACATTCTGGCGCGCTTTTCTTTAAACTTCTTTACATTAGGTTATGTAAAAACGTATCGGCGTTTATATACTGAAGATAAGCCTGATGAGTAACAGGCTTGCTCGTCATACTTTCGTGAGTATTGGCGTTGTACAGGCAAGTCGTAAAATAACAGCCTGGCTATTCAGAGTATGATAAAAACAGGGGGCAAGGGATGTTGCTTAATATGATGTGTGGTCGTCGGCTGTCGGCAATCAGTTTGTGCGTGGCCGTAACATTCGCTCCACTGTTCAATGCTCAGGCCGATGAGCCTGAAGTAATCCCTGGCGACAGCCCGGTGGCTGTCAGCGAACAGGGCGAGGCACTGCCGCAGGCGCAGGCCACGGCAATAATGGCGGGGATCCAGCCATTGCCTGAAGGTGCGGCAGAAAAAGCTCGCACGCAAATCGAATCTCAATTACCTGCAGGCTATAAGCCGGTTTATCTTAACCAGCTTCAACTGTTGTATGCCGCACGCGATATGCAACCCATGTGGGAAAACCGTGATGCTGTTAAAGCCTTCCAGCAACAGCTGGCAGAAGTGGCGATTGCCGGTTTCCAGCCGCAGTTTAATAAATGGGTAGAGTTGCTGACCGATCCTGGTATTAACGGGATGGCACGCGATGTGGTGCTCTCTGATGCGATGATGGGCTATCTCCATTTCATCGCAAATATTCCAGTCAAAGGCACTCGCTGGCTATACAGCAGTAAACCTTATGCGCTTTCCACGCCGCCGCTCTCGGTGATTAACCAATGGCAGCTGGCGCTGGATAAAGGTCAATTGCCTACGTTTGTTGCAGGGCTGGCACCGCAGCATCCGCAATATGCGGCGATGCATGAATCGTTACTGAACTTACTCAGTGACACCAAACCGTGGCCCCAACTGACTGGCAAAGCAACATTGCGTCCAGGGCAGTGGAGTAACGACATACCGGCATTGCGCGAAATATTGCAACGTACAGGCATGCTGGACGGGGGGCCGAAAATAACTCTGCCTGGCGATGAAACGCCAACTGACGCGGTGGTCAGCCCATCCGCTGTTACTGTTGAAACAGCAGAAACTAAGCCGATGGACAAGCAAACGACGTCTCGTAGTAAACCTGCGCCAGCCATTCGTGCCGCCTACGATAATGAACTGGTGGAAGCCGTTAAACGTTTTCAGGCATGGCAAGGATTGGGAGCAGATGGCGCTATTGGCCCGGCAACGCGTGACTGGTTAAACGTAACGCCCGCCCAGCGTGCTGGCGTGTTGGCACTCAACATCCAGCGATTGCGCTTGCTGCCAACTGAGCTTTCAACCGGGATCATGGTTAATATTCCGGCCTATTCGCTGGTCTATTATCAGAAAGGCAATCAGGTGCTGGATTCGAGAGTCATTGTCGGTCGCCCCGATCGCAAAACGCCGATGATGAGCAGTGCCCTTAACAACGTGGTGGTAAACCCGCCGTGGAATGTACCACCAACTCTGGCACGCAAAGATATTCTGCCGAAAGTGCGCAACGATCCGGGATATCTCGAAAGCCATGGCTATACGGTGATGCGCGGTTGGAACAGCAGGGAGGCGATTGATCCGTGGCAGGTTGACTGGTCTACAATCACGGCCTCGAATTTACCGTTCCGCTTCCAGCAGGCTCCAGGCCCACGGAACTCGCTGGGGCGCTATAAATTCAATATGCCGAGTTCAGAGGCCATTTATTTGCATGACACGCCGAACCACAATCTGTTCAAGCGTGATACACGCGCATTGAGCTCAGGCTGTGTACGAGTGAATAAAGCTTCCGATCTGGCGAATATGCTGTTGCAGGATGCAGGCTGGAATGACAAACGTATTTCTGATGCGCTGAAGCAGGGCGATACGCGTTACGTCAATATTCGGCAGTCGATTCCGGTGAATCTCTACTATCTGACGGCCTTTGTTGGTGCAGATGGTCGTACCCAGTATCGTACAGATATTTACAATTATGATCTGCCTGCGCGATCCAGCTCGCAAATCGTATCGAAAGCGGAACAATTAATCAGGTAAATGAAGCAGTTCGGGGAAATCAGTTGTCGTAATAATTAGCATGATAGGGGGCGATTCTCTGCAGCCCCCGTCACTGCTGGGGTTGAGTCATCTTGACGTCTGCTTTACGGGCGGTTAAGGTGCCTCTTGTGCGCCAGAAGTGCATATAAACGATAACATTGACCTGTAGACTTGATTATCATGGACAAATTCGACGCTAATCGCCGCAAACTGCTGGCGCTTGGTGGCGTTGCACTCGGTGCCGCCATCCTGCCGACCCCTGCGTTTGCAACACTCTCTACCCCACGCCCGCGTATTTTGACACTCAATAATCTTCATACCGGAGAGTCAATCAAAGCGGAGTTTTTCGATGGCAGAGGCTATATTCAGGAAGAATTGGCAAAACTTAACCATTTTTTCCGCGATTACCGCGCGAACAAAATAAAGTCCATCGACCCAGGATTATTCGACCAGTTGTATCGCCTGCAAGGGTTGTTAGGCACCCGCAAACCGGTGCAACTCATTTCCGGTTATCGTTCCATTGATACCAACAATGAACTACGCGCCCGCAGCCGTGGAGTAGCGAAGAAAAGCTATCACACTAAAGGCCAGGCGATGGATTTCCATATTGAAGGCATCGCGTTAAGCAATATTCGCAAAGCCGCGTTATCTATGCGCGCAGGTGGTGTAGGATATTACCCACGTAGTAACTTTGTGCATATTGATACCGGGCCAGCACGGCACTGGTAGTAATCGCTTAACGAAACAGGGGCAGTATGAACTATCGTATTATTCCGGTCACCGCATTCTCCCAGAACTGTTCATTGATCTGGTGTGAACAAACCCGTCTGGCCGCACTGGTCGATCCTGGCGGTGATGCGGAAAAAATCAAACAGGAAGTTGATGCCAGCGGCCTGACACTGATGCAGATCCTGCTGACTCATGGTCATCTGGACCACGTTGGCGCAGCGGCGGAACTGGCGCAACATTACGGCGTGCCGGTTTTTGGCCCGGAAAAAGAAGATGAGTTCTGGCTGCAAGGCTTGCCTGCGCAAAGTCGTATGTTTGGTCTGGAAGAGTGCCAGCCGCTGACGCCAGATCGTTGGCTGAACGAAGGCGATACCATCAGCATAGGGAATGTGACTTTACAGGTGTTACATTGCCCTGGGCATACGCCGGGTCATGTCGTGTTTTTTGATGAGCGGGTAAGGCTGCTGATTTCTGGCGACGTTATTTTCAAAGGTGGAGTAGGGCGCAGTGACTTCCCGCGTGGCGATCATAATCAACTGATTTCTTCAATCAAAGATAAATTGCTGCCACTGGGGGATGATGTGACATTTATTCCGGGTCACGGACCATTATCCACACTTGGTTATGAGCGCCTGCATAATCCCTTCCTGCAAGACGAAATGCCCGTCTGGTAAAGGCGCATAAAAAAGCCCGCTTTTCAGCGGGCTTCATTGTTTTTAACGCTTACAGCACTGCCACAATCGCTTCGCACAGCGGAGCCATATTATCTGGTGTCATCCCGGCCACGTTTACGCGACCAGAAGCAACAGCATACACGCCAAACTCTTCGCGCAGACGCAGCACTTGTTCTTTTGTCAGGCCACTGAAGGAGAACATGCCGTTCTGTTTGATGATAAAGCTGAAGTCGCGGTTTGCGCCTTTTTCCTGCAGCGTATTGACGAACAACTGACGCATACGCTGAATACGCTGGCGCATATCAGTCAGCTCTTGTTCCCAAATCGCACGTAACGCATCGTTGCTCAGGATGGTGGCAACAACAGAAGCGCCGTGTGCTGGTGGGTTAGAGTAGTTAGCGCGAATCGCCGCTTTCATTTGGCTGAATGCGCGATCAACGGTCTCACTGTCAGCAGCAACCAGAGTACAAGCGCCAACACGCTCGTTGTACAGGCCAAAGTTTTTAGAGTAGGAACTAGCAACAATCAGCTCTTTATGCATAGCCGCGAAAGCGCGCAGTCCTTCAGCATCTTCTTCCAGACCACGGGCAAACCCCTGGTAAGCGAAGTCAAACAGCGGTAACCAGCCTTTCTCAACGGAAAGTTGTGCCAGTGTCTGCCATTGTTCCAGCGTAGGGTCGATACCGGTTGGGTTATGGCAGCAGCCATGGAACAGCACTACGTCGCCAGCCTGAGCTTCGTTCAGGCTGTTAATCAGTGCATCGAAGTCAAGGGTGTGATTTTCCGCATCATAATAAGCGTATTCACGAACTTCCAGACCTGCAGAGTTAAAGACGCTCTTATGGTTCGGCCAGCTTGGGTTGCTCACCCACACACGCTTAACGCTGGTATTTTTTGCCAGGAAATCGGCAGCCACGCGTAGTGCGCCAGTGCCACCCGGAGTCTGTGCCGTGCGAGCACGTTTGTCATTGATCAGGGCGCTACCTTTACCAAACAGCAGTTCCTGAGTGCAGCGACCAAATTCAGGGATGCCGTCAATGCCGAGGTAATTTTTGGTGGTTTCATTTTCGAGCAGATACTGTTCAGCCTTTTTCACGCTGGTCAGTACCGGGGTTTTGCCCGTCTCATCTTTATAGACACCAATCCCGAGGTTAATTTTGCCGGGACGTTCATCGGCACGAAACAGATCGGCCAGGCCCAGAATCGGGTCGGCAGGAGCGGCGGTAATGTTCTCAAACATGACGAGGTTCCATTATGGTTACAGAAGGGAAGTCCGCTATCAGGGTAACGGGAGATTTACAAAATTCCAACTATTACTGATGAAAACGCAGGCTGTTTTTGCAAGACGTGAGATTGCTCTGGAAGGCATAAAAAAAACAGGACCAAAGTCCTGTTTTTTCGGCATTTAACAAAGAGGTGTGCTATTAGAACTGGTAAACGATACCCACAGCAACGGTGTCGTCAGAACCTACGCCCAGTTTGTTGTCAGAATCGATCTGGTTGATGATGTAGTCAACATAGGTGGACATGTTTTTGTTGAAGTAGTAGGTTGCGCCCACTTCAAAGTAGTTCACCAGATCAACATCACCGATACCTTCTACGTCTTTCGCTTTAGATTTGGTGTAAGCGATGGACGGACGCAGACCGAAATCGAACTGGTATTGCGCAACTAACAGAACGTCTTGCGTTTTGTTGGCGAAGCCGCCTTCAATTGGCGTAGCGTTGCGGGTTTCACCGTAGTTCGCTGCCAGGTAGATGTTGTTCGCGTCATACTTCAGACCAGTTGCCCACTGTTCAGCTTTTTTACCCTGACCGCGGAATTCGGCTTCCTGGGCGTCGGTACGGTCTGCTGCACCGTAAGCACCTACGATACCAAAGCCTTCGAATTCGTAGCTGATAGAGCCACCGACGCCGTCGCCGTTGGAACGCTCAGGAATACCAGCACGTTCGTTTTTGCCCAGGTACTGAACGGCAAAGTTCAGGCCGTCAACCAGACCGAAGAAGTTGGAGTTACGATAGGTAGCAACGCCGCCTACACGACCAACGAAGAAGTCATCGCTGTATGCCGTGTCACCGCCAAACTCAGGCAGCATATCGGTGTAACCCAGTGCGTCGTAAACCACACCGTAGTTACGACCGTAGTCGATAGAACCCGCATCAGCGAATTTCAGACCTGCGAATGCCAGACGAGTTTTGTTACCTTTCTGGGCATCAGCGCCTTCAGAGTTGTTACCCTGGAAGTTATATTCCCACTGACCGTAGCCGGTCAGATCGGAATTGATTTGTGTTTCCCCTTTAAAACCAAGACGGGCATAAGTTTTGTCGCCGTTTCCGCCGTAACTGTTTACACCATTGTCTTTAGAAAAATAATGCAGACCGACAGCTTTACCGTACAGATCTACTTTGTTGCCATCTTTGTTATAGATTTCTGCAGCGTTTGCAGTACCTGCTACTAACAGAGCAGGGACGATCACTGCCAGAATATTGCGCTTCATCATTATTTATTACCCTCATGGTTTTTTTATGACACCTGCCACTGCCGTCAATAAGTTCTGTCAATAAAAATTTACGGAACTATTGATGAGAGTTTGGTGTCTTTATGTGTCTGCAGGCATCTTTCCATTCAAACTAACGTTTCGCTACCGTGAAAGTGCTACAAAGATAAAGATTTGGTTTCAAAAAGAAAAAATATGTAACTAAAAGTAAAATTTAAGGAACTTTGTGAACACCGTCATATTTCCATAGAAGCGTGATGATATTTACAGCAATTTTTATCTATTTATATGATTTCCTTATATTTAAATTAACTAAAAGGAAATTTTGTTTCTGATGGAAACTTTATCGGCCTGGCACTAAATCCTCGTTCAGACATCCAGAACGCCAAAAAATAGTATGAAAATTGTGCTATCAGCTAAGAAAAAACTAATCCGCAATAAGAATGCGGATTATTTTTTGTGCGCAAATGTTGCAGTGTAATATTCCGTAACAGGATGATCGTTATGGCGGGGTTGCAAATAGATTGCTTGACTTAACAAACAGATAACTTGACAGAAAGGATAAAAAAAGAGCCAGCGGGTGCTGGCTCTTGAAGACGCTAAATTAGAAGCTGGCGTTACGCGGAGTACGTGGGAACGGAATCACATCACGCACGTTTTGCACGCCAGTTACGTAAGCAATCAGGCGTTCAAAACCAAGACCGAAACCGGAATGCGGAACAGTACCGTAGCGACGCAGATCGCGATACCACCAGTAATCTTCTTTATTCAGGCCCATTTCCAGCATACGCTCGTCCAGCACGTCCAGACGCTCTTCACGCTGAGAACCACCAATGATTTCACCGATGCCCGGAGCCAGAACATCCATAGCCGCAACGGTTTTTCCGTCTTCGTTAAGGCGCATATAGAACGCTTTAATGTCTTTCGGATAGTTTTTAACCACCACCGGTGCTTTAAAGTGTTCTTCCGCCAGATAACGTTCATGCTCAGAAGAGAGATCAACGCCCCAGTAAACCGGGTTTTCAAACTTCTTGCCGCAGTTTTCGAGAATGGTCACTGCGTCGGTGTAATCCACCTGCGCGAAATCGGCCTCAATAAAGCGTTCCAGACGTGAAACGGCATCTTTATCTACGCGTTCAGCGAAGAACTTCATGTCGTCAGCGCGTTCTTCGAGAACCGCTTTGAAGACATATTTCAGCATGGCTTCAGCCAGACCCGCGATATCGTTCAGGTTAGCAAACGCCACTTCCGGCTCCAGCATCCAGAATTCCGCCAGGTGACGGCTGGTGTTGGAGTTTTCAGCACGGAAAGTCGGGCCGAAGGTATAAATTTTGGACAATGCGCAAGCGTAGGTTTCGCCGTTCAACTGGCCAGATACGGTCAGGAAAGACTCTTTACCAAAGAAGTCTTTGTCGAAATCCACTTTGCCCTGATCGTTACGCGGCAGGTTTTCCAGATCCAGCGTAGAAACGCGGAACATTTCGCCAGCCCCTTCGGTATCAGACGCAGTAATCAGTGGCGTTGAAACCCAGAAGAATCCCTGCTCGTTAAAGAAGCGATGCAGCGCCTGCGCCAGCGTATGGCGAACGCGCGCGACGGCACCAATCAGGTTTGTGCGCGGACGCAGGTGAGCGACTTCACGCAGATACTCAATGCTGTGGCGTTTTGCCGCCATCGGGTAAGTGTCTGGATCTTCAACCCAACCAGCAACTTCAACCTTGCTGGCCTGAATTTCAAATTGTTGCCCCTGTCCTGGCGACGCCACGACTTTACCCGTCACAATGACCGAGCAACCGGTGGTCAGACGCAGAACGTCTTCATTGTAATTGGGCAGAGAATTATTGATGACAGCCTGTACAGGATCAAAGCAGGAACCGTCATAAACGGCGAGGAAGGAGATGCCAGCTTTTGAATCTCGGCGGGTACGTACCCATCCGCGCACGGTGACTTCGCTGTCAACGGCTACGCGGCCCTGGAGTACGTCGGCTACAGGCACAACGCTCATAATATTCTCTCTGTTAATAGTCGGAAAAAATAAACACTTGTCCACCCGTAAATGGGGGGATACCTATGTTACCTGGCATCTGCAATCAGACAAGCAGAATTCGCAAATGCAGCGAAAGATTTCGGAATTAAAGGTAAAAAAAGGGAGCCGAATAGCTCCCTGATGATATTAACTGGCTTTTTTAATATGCGGAAGGTCGAACGCTTTGCGCAGCGCCCGAACAAACGCTTTATCGTGGCAGATAGTTTTGCCAGGACTGTCAGAAAGTTTCGCCACTGGTTTACCGTTACACTCCACCAGCTTAATGACAATATTCAGGGGTTTTACCTGGGGGATATCGCAGGTCAGGCGAGTCCCAATACCAAAACTTAATTGCACGCGGGAAGAGAAATGGCGGTATAGCTCAACCGCTTTGCGTAAATCCAGATTGTCAGAGAAAACCAGCGTTTTACTCTGTGGATCAATTCCCAGCTTCTCATAATGTGCAATGGCTTTTTCACCCCATTCAACCGGGTCGCCGGAGTCATGACGCAAGCCCTGATAGCGGCTGGCAAATTCTACGCCGAAATCTCGCAGGAAAGCATCCATGGTAATACAGTCGGTTAACGCAATGCCAAGTTGGTCGGGATATTCTTCCAGCCAGGCAGCAAGTGCAGCTCGCTGGCTGTTGGCAAGATCCGGACTGATTTGCTGATGCGCCTGGAACCATTCGTGTGCTTGTGTTCCCATTGGCGTGAGGGAAAGCCGACGCGCCAGATCGTAGTTGCTGGTGCCTACGAACCAGGATTCCTGTTGCAGACGTTTCACTATGGTTTCTTGTACTTCACGAGAAAAACGTCGGCGGGTGCCAAAATCCATCAGATGGAAGCGCGACATATCAAGACCGGCGGTTAATGCCGAGAAGTCGGCTAATTTGCTTTCCAGCGTGTCGAGGGCTTGCGCAACGTCGGCCTGCGGTGAGCGATAGCGATGTACCATTTCACTGATAACCGCCAGCAAAGGAACTTCCCAGAGGATGACTTCACGCCACGGGCCGCTTAAACGAATATCCAGCTTGCCATTATCATTGGACACGGTGACTTGTTCCGGGTTAAAGCGGAACTCGCGTAGCCAGTTAAGATAGTCGGCCTTAAAGAAAGGCAGGGCAGAGAGCCACTGATATTCATCATCCTGCAGGCGCAGGTGCTGCATCGCCTGAACCTGTTCACGAATAGCATCGGCATAAATACCCAGCAGATCGTCACCTCGGCAACGAAACTCCGCCGCGACATGCACATCGTAATAGTGATGAAACACGGCTTGCTGCATATGCAACTTATAAGCATCTGTATCCAGCAACGAGTGCAGAACAGGAGAAGCGAATTGTGTCATAGGTGCGCAGTAGCGTCCTCGTACAGGAGCGTTTAGTACAATAAACATCTTCAGGAACTGCTGGAGTATACCTTGTTTCGTAATTTATTGAACCCCGATCACACCATATGTCACCTTTCTGGTCGATGGTATTGCGCTGCGTATGTTATAAAAATGTAGCAATAAAGGCGTTTGTACCTGAAAAGATGAAGATTCTGCATAGCGCGATTTACGCAACAGGAATAGACTGAACACCAGACTCTATAAAAGATGCTAAAGGTTATTTATGACTCAACAGCCACAAGCCAAATACCGTCACGATTATCGTGCGCCGGATTACCAGATTACTGATATTGACTTGACCTTTGACCTGGACGCGCAAAAGACGGTCGTTACCGCGGTCAGCCAGGCTGTCCGTCATGGTGCATCAGATGCTCCGCTTCGTCTTGATGGCGAAGATCTTAAACTGGTTTCTGTTCATATTAATGATGAGCCGTGGACCGCCTGGAAAGAAGAAGAGGGCGCACTGGTCATCAGTAATTTGCCGGAGCGTTTTACGCTCAAGATCGTTAATGAAATTAGCCCAGCGGCGAATACTGCGCTGGAAGGGCTTTATCAGTCAGGCGATGCGCTTTGCACCCAGTGTGAAGCCGAAGGTTTCCGCCATATTACGTATTATCTCGACCGCCCGGACGTGCTGGCGCGTTTTACCACCAAAATTATTGCCGATAAAACCAAATACCCGTTCCTGCTTTCCAACGGTAACCGCGTTGCGCAAGGCGAACTGGAAAATGGACGCCACTGGGTACAATGGCAGGACCCGTTCCCGAAACCGTGCTACCTGTTTGCGCTGGTGGCAGGCGACTTCGACGTGCTGCGCGACACCTTCACCACGCGTTCTGGTCGCGAAGTGGCGCTGGAGCTGTACGTCGATCGCGGCAACCTTGATCGCGCGCCATGGGCGATGACCTCGCTGAAAAACTCCATGAAATGGGATGAAGAACGCTTCGGCCTGGAGTATGACCTCGACATCTATATGATCGTTGCAGTGGATTTCTTCAATATGGGCGCAATGGAGAATAAAGGTCTGAATATCTTTAACTCCAAATATGTGCTGGCCCGTACCGATACCGCGACCGATAAAGATTATCTCGATATTGAGCGCGTTATTGGTCATGAATATTTCCATAACTGGACCGGTAACCGTGTGACCTGCCGCGACTGGTTCCAGCTCAGCCTTAAAGAAGGCTTAACCGTGTTCCGCGATCAGGAGTTCAGCTCTGATCTTGGTTCCCGCGCAGTAAACCGTATCAACAACGTGCGCACCATGCGCGGATTGCAGTTTGCGGAAGATGCCAGCCCGATGGCGCACCCGATCCGCCCGGATATGGTTATTGAAATGAACAACTTCTACACCCTGACCGTTTATGAGAAGGGCGCGGAAGTGATTCGCATGATCCACACTCTGCTGGGCGAAGAAAACTTCCAGAAAGGGATGCAGCTCTATTTCGAGCGCCATGATGGCAGTGCGGCAACCTGCGACGACTTTGTTCAGGCGATGGAAGATGCGTCAAATGTCGATCTCTCCCATTTCCGCCGTTGGTACAGCCAGTCCGGTACGCCGATTGTGACCGTCAAAGACGACTACAATCCAGAAACTGAGCAGTACACCCTGACCATCAGCCAGCGCACGCCAGCTACGCCGGATCAGGCAGAAAAACAGCCGCTGCATATTCCGTTTGCCATCGAACTGTATGATAACGAAGGCAAAGTGATCCCGTTGCAGAAAGGCGGTCATCCGGTCAATTCGGTGCTGAACGTCACCCAGGCGGAACAGACCTTTGTCTTTGATAATGTCTACTTCCAGCCGGTGCCCGCACTGCTGTGCGAATTCTCTGCGCCAGTGAAACTGGAATATAAGTGGAGCGATCAGCAACTGACCTTCCTGATGCGCCATGCGCGTAATGATTTCTCCCGCTGGGATGCGGCGCAAAGCCTGCTGGCAACCTACATCAAGCTCAACGTCGCCCGTCATCAGCAAGGGCAGCCGCTGTCTCTGCCGGTGCATGTGGCTGACGCTTTCCGCGCGGTGCTGCTCGATGAGAAGATTGATCCGGCGCTGGCGGCAGAAATTCTGACGCTGCCTTCCGTCAATGAAATGGCAGAACTGTTCGATATCATCGATCCGATTGCTATTGCCGAAGTGCGTGAAGCACTCACCCGTACTCTGGCGACTGAACTGGCGGATGAGCTGCTGGCTATTTACAACGCGAATTACCAGAGCGAGTATCGCGTTGAGCATGAAGATATTGCAAAACGCACTCTGCGAAATGCCTGCCTGCGCTTCCTCGCTTTTGGTGAAACGCATCTGGCTGACGTGCTGGTAAGCAAGCAGTTCCATGAAGCAAACAATATGACCGATGCGCTGGCCGCGCTTTCTGCGGCGGTTGCTGCACAGCTGCCATGCCGTGACGCGCTGATGCAGGAGTACGACGACAAGTGGCATCAGGATGGTCTGGTGATGGATAAATGGTTTATCCTGCAAGCCACCAGCCCGGCGGCGAATGTGCTGGAGACGGTGCGTGGTCTGTTGCAGCATCGCTCATTTACCATGAGCAACCCGAACCGCATTCGTTCGTTGATTGGCGCGTTTGCGGGCAGCAACCCGGCAGCGTTCCATGCCGAAGATGGCAGCGGTTACCAGTTCCTGGTGGAAATGCTTACCGACCTCAACAGCCGTAACCCGCAGGTGGCTTCACGTCTGATTGAACCGCTGATTCGCCTGAAGCGTTACGATGCCAAACGTCAGGAGAAAATGCGCGCGGCGCTGGAGCAGTTGAAAGGGCTGGAAAATCTCTCTGGCGATCTGTACGAGAAGATAACTAAAGCACTGGCTTGATACTTTTGAGCCCAAATGCCGGATGCGACGCTTGACGCGTCTTATCAGGCCTACAAGTCCGTTGAAAATGCTGGTTTTGTAGGCTGGATAAGGCGTTCACGCCGCATCCGGCAGCCGTGCCCAAATGCCTGATGCGACGCTTGACGCGTCTTATCAGGCCTACAAGCCCGTTGAAGCTGCTGGTTTTGTGCGCCACATCCGGCATATTAACCATGACGCCGAATCGGTTGTTCAGAGTGCCCACGCTGCATCACCCGTTGCAACACTTCCGCTTCCAGCTCCGCTAATCTCACCGACCCTAACCGGCGCGGACGGGGGATATCCACCGTCAAATCCAGACCAATTTTTCCCTCTTCAATTAACAGCACCCGGTCAGCCATCGCCACCGCTTCGCTCACATCATGCGTCACCAACAGTACGGTAAAGCCGTGCTCCTGCCAAAGTGACACAATCAAATCCTGCATCTCGAGCCGAGTCAGGGCGTCCAGCGCCCCGAGCGGTTCATCAAGCAATAATAAACCCGGTCGATGAATTAACGCTCTTGCCAGCGCCACACGCTGTTTCTGCCCGCCAGAAAGTGCGGCAGGCCATTCCCGCGCGCGATTCTCCAGCCCTACCGCAGCCAGCGCCCGACGCGCGGCATCGCGCCACTGGCCTTTAAGGCCCAGCCCAACGTTATCAATCACCGATTTCCACGGTAGCAGACGCGCATCCTGAAACATCATTCGCGTGTCTTCCTGAATCTCAGCTAGCGGTGTGGTACCCGCTAACACATCGCCTGCGGTTGGCGTTTCCAGACCTGCCAGCAGGCGCAGCAGGGTACTTTTGCCACCACCGCTGCGGCCCACCACCGCCACAAACTGACCTGCCGGAATATGTAAATCCAGTTGGTTCAGGACGATATTTTCCGCGTAATGTTTGCTTACTGCATTGAGTAACAAGGGTGTGCCCTGGTTCAGACGAGCAGTATTCATACCGTGGCCTCCTTCAAATGATAAGCCGGATTCCAGCGCAGCCAGAGGCGCTCTAACAGCTGCGCGCTGACGTCAGCAAGTTTGCCGAGCAGGGCGTAGAGAATAATGGCGACTACCACCACATCCGTTTGCAAAAACTCCCGCGCATTCATCGCCAGATAACCAATGCCGGAATTGGCAGAAATGGTTTCGGCAACAATCAGCGTCAGCCACATCAGGCCCAACGCAAAACGTACGCCGACCATAATTGAGGGCAGGGCACCAGGCAGGATCACATGGATAAACAGCGGTATGCCGGATAATCCATAGCTACGCGCCATTTCCACCAGACCGCGATCGATATTACGGATGCCGTGCCAGGTGTTGATATAAATGGGGAATAGCGTGCCGAGCGCCACCAGAAAGATTTTTGCGGATTCATCAATGCCAAACCACAAAATCACCAGCGGGATCAGCGCCAGATGCGGCACGTTGCGCAACATCTGAATTGAGGTATCCAGCAGCCTCTCTCCCCAGCGCGACAGTCCGCTTATCAGTCCCAGAATCAACCCCAGCGATCCGCCAATTGAAAAACCAATCAGCGCCCGCCAGGAGCTGATCGCCAGATGTTGCCACAATTCGCCGCTGGCGGAGAGCGTCCAGAACGCCATTACCACCCCTTCCGGAGAGGGCAAAATACGCGTCGACAGCCAGCCAACTGAGGAGGCCAGTTGCCACACCGCCACGATGCCCACCGGTAAAAACCAGGGGGCAACGCGCAATAACCACTTCTTGACTGGCGTTGCCATTATTTCTTCCTTAGCTTTGCGCGACGTTACGGGGGATAAAATCATTCGCCACCGCTTCGCCTTGCGGATTCAGCGGTTGTGGCTGGGGAATTTCCGGGATGGCGACATCCAGATGTGGGAACAGTAACTCGCCGACCCGATACGCTTCTTCCAGATGCGGGTAGCCCGAAAGCACAAAACTGTCGATGCCAAGTGCAGCGTATTCGTTGATTCGCGCGGCGACCGTAGGACCATCGCCCACCAACGCCGTCCCGGCACCGCCGCGCACTAAGCCAACGCCCGCCCATAAATTGGGGCTGATCTCCAGATTGTCGCGCTTGCCGTTATGTAGCGCCGCCATTCGCTGTTGCCCCACGGAATCCGTGCGGGCAAACGCGGCTTGTGCTTTAGCGATGGTCTCATCATCAAGATGCGAGATTAACCGCTCGGCGGCCTGCCACGCTTCGTCGTTAGTTTCACGAACAATCACATGCAGACGAATACCGAAACGAATTTTGCGTCCATGCGCGGCAGCTTTCGCCCGCACGTGTTCGATTTTCTCTTTAACCAGTTCCGGCGGTTCGCCCCAGGTGAGGTAGAGATCAACTTGTTCTGCCGCCAGCTCCTGGGCGACGTCTGACGAGCCGCCAAAGTAAAGCGGAGGATAGGGCTGTTGAATCGGCGGGAAGAGCAGTTTTGCTCCGCGTACATGTATATGTTTACCGTTAAAATCGACGGTTTCGCCCTGCAATAAGCGCCGCCAGACCTGTGTAAATTCAGACGAGGCTTCGTAACGCTCGCAATGATCGAGGAATACGCCGTCGCCTGCCAGCTCTTGCGGATCGCTGCCTGTGACCAGATTAAACAACGCGCGTCCGTTAGAGAGACGATCCAGCGTGGCGGCCTGGCGGGCAGCAACGGTAGGTGAGGTTACGCTGGGGCGCAGGGCAACAAGAAACTTCAACCGTTGCGTCACCGGGATCATCGACGCCGCCACCAGCCACGCATCTTCACACGAGCGCCCTGTGGGAATTAGCACACCGGTATAGCCCAGACGATCCGCCGCTTGCGCAATTTGTTGCAGATAACCGTGATCAACCGGGCGTGAACCTTCTTCCGTTCCCAGATAATGCCCGTCACCGTGGGTCGGTAAAAACCAGAACATATTCAGACTCATAATTGTTTTCCTTCCAGTTGAGTGGGCTGCCAGATACGCTGGCGAATATCGACTTTTTTCGGCACCAGACGGTTTTCATAAAACAGATCTGCCGTTTGCTGCTGTAAGGCGGCAACCTCGGCGTTAACCGGTTTGATGGTGGTAGGGGGGCGATGATCTAAATAAGAGGCAATCACCGGCGTTGGTAAGCCCATCGTTTTTGCCAGTAAAGCGATGCTTTGCTCGCGTTGGCTGCGAGTTAACGCATCGGCCTCGCTGAAGGTTGCTAGTACGCCCTGAATAAATGCGCCGTTTTTTTCTGCATAGGGACGAGCTGCCAGGTAAAACGAGCCGGTTTGATTAAGATCGGTGCCGTCTTTTAGCACCCGCACGCCGCCCTGTAATAACGCGGCGGAATAGTAGGGATCCCAGATAGCCCAGGCGTCGACGTTACCTTGCTGGAACGCGGCGCGGGCATCGGCGGGCGTCAGGTAAGTGGGCTGGATATCCGTGAATTTAAGCCCGGCCTGGCGTAGTGCGCGCAGTAAAAGGTTGTGTGAACTGGAACCTTTCTGAAAAGCAACTTTGTGACCTTTAAGATCGGCTACGGTTTTGATCGGGCTGTTTTCTGCCACCAGAATCACTTCGGCTTTGGGCTTCGGCGGCTCGACGCCCACATATACCAAATCAGCCCCGGCAGCCTGGGCAAAGATTGGTGGAATATCCCCGGTACTGCCGAGATCGATACTGCCGACGTTTAACGCCTCCAGCATCTGTGGGCCAGCCGGGAACTCCACCCACGAGATTTTTGTTTGCGGATAGCGTTTTTCCAGCATTTGGTAATTTTTCGCCAGTACCGAACTGATATTGCTTTTCTGATAGCCAATCCTTAACGCTTCTGGCGAAGATTCCGCGGCAACTGCGAGTGTAGAGACGCTAAGCAATCCCGCAAGCGCCAGTTTAATGATGTTACGCATGGGCATTACCTCGCAGAGACAGAAGATCGGGAACCTGAACATCACGGCGGTGAAGTGCCTGCCAGAAAGTTTCTAGCGCGGTATCAAGACGGGTTTGCAGATTTGGCGTGAACTGGGGTTTGTGGTGGTAATCAATTACTTGTGAGTCATCGGCAAACACGCCGTGCAGGATCTCCTGGGCTTTCAGCGCGCTTAATACCGGTTTAAGCGCGTAATCGACCGCCAGAAGGTGAGCCACTGTACCGCCCGTTGCCAGCGGCAGTACCACTTTGTCTTGCAACGCACGTTCTGGCAGCAGATCGAGCAGGGTTTTCAGCGCTCCGGAATAGGCGGCCTTATACACAGGTGTGGCGACAATTAACCCATCGGCCTGTTGCAGCTTTTCGGTAAAAGTTTTCAGGGCCGGACTATCGAAACGGGCATAGAGCAGATCCTCCGGGGCGAAGTTTTGCAGATTCCAGTGATAAACCTCGACATCCAGGTTATTCAGTTTTTCCCGCGCATATTCCAGCAAAGAACTGGAGCGAGAAGGAAAACGAGGACTCCCCGCCAGGGTGATGACACGCATACTCTCTCCTTATAACCAACTGTTCTTGTTTTGTTAAAATTGATAACAATTTGGTCAGTCTGACAGAGGGCGTCCGCGAGTCGAAATGATTTATCTGACGAAGCAAAGCCAAAAAAAGCATAAAAAAAGCGCAATAAGAAAACGTTTGCTATTTATTGCCGTAGGTCAATTCCCTTTTGGTCCGAACTCGCACATAATACGCCCCCGGTTTGCACACCGGGAATCCAGGAGAGTTCATGTACTACCCCTTCGTTCGTAAAGCCCTTTTCCAGCTCGATCCAGAGCGCGCTCATGAGTTTACTTTTCAGCAATTACGCCGCATTACCGGAACGCCGTTTGAAGCACTGATTCGGCAAAAAGTTCCAGCAAAACCCGTTAGTTGCATGGGCCTGACGTTTAAAAATCCACTTGGTCTGGCAGCTGGTCTGGATAAAGACGGGGAGTGCATTGACGCATTAGGCGCGATGGGATTTGGATCGATCGAGATCGGTACCGTCACACCACGTCCACAACCAGGTAATGACAAGCCGCGTCTCTTTCGTTTGGTTGATGCCGAAGGTTTGATCAACCGTATGGGCTTTAATAATCTCGGCGTTGATAACCTCGTTGAGAACGTAAAAAAAGCTCATTACGATGGTGTTCTGGGGATTAATATCGGCAAAAATAAAGATACGCCGGTGGAGCAGGGTAAAGATGACTATCTGATTTGTATGGAAAAAATCTATGCCTATGCGGGATATATCGCTATCAATATTTCATCGCCGAATACCCCAGGATTACGCACACTGCAATATGGCGAAGCGCTGGATGATCTCTTAACCGCGATTAAAAATAAGCAAAATGATTTGCAAGCGATGCACCATAAATATGTGCCGATCGCAGTGAAGATCGCGCCGGATCTTTCTGAAGAAGAATTGATCCAGGTTGCCGATAGTTTAGTTCGCCATAATATTGATGGCGTTATTGCAACCAATACCACACTCGATCGTTCTCTGGTTCAGGGAATGAAAAATTGTGATCAAACCGGTGGCTTAAGTGGTCGTCCGCTTCAGTTAAAAAGCACAGAAATTATTCGCCGCTTGTCACAGGAATTAAACGGTCGCTTACCGATCATCGGTGTTGGCGGCATTGACTCGGTTATCGCTGCGCGTGAAAAGATTGCTGCGGGGGCCTCACTGGTGCAAATTTATTCTGGTTTTATTTTTAAAGGACCGCCGCTGATTAAAGAAATCGTTAACCATATCTAATTATTTCTTTGAATTTCTCTTTATAAGATAATCAGGGCTTTATTTTAAGCCCTGGTTGTTTTATATTCATCGCTGTTGCTTATTTAGACATTTTGTACTTTTATTGTTGAGGTTATTAAGCGAAGCGACAATGGATTGTGTTGCTGCGGTTTTATAGGGTAGGGGAGAGGCAAATGCGAATTAAACCAGACGATAACTGGCGTTGGTATTACGATGAAGAGCACGATCGAATGATGCTCGATTTAGCCAATGGTATGCTATTTCGCTCACGTTTTGCGCGCAAAATGTTGACTCCAGATGCCTTTTCTCCCGCAGGCTTTTGCGTTGACGACGCCGCGCTCTATTTCTCATTTGAAGAAAAATGCCGCGATTTTAATTTATCTAAAGAACAAAAAGCCGAACTGGTGCTTAATGCGCTGGTAGCAATTCGTTATCTCAAACCGCAAATGCCGAAAAGCTGGCATTTTGTTTCCCATGGTGAAATGTGGGTGCCCATGCCGGGCGATGCGGCCTGCGTTTGGTTGAGCGACACTCACGAGCAAGTCAATTTGCTGGTCGTTGAATCTGGCGAAAATGCCGCACTATGCCTGCTGGCACAACCCTGCGTTGTTATTGCGGGTCGCGCGATGCAGTTGGGGGACGCCATCAAAATCATGAATGACAGGCTGAAACCGCAGGTTAATGTTGACAGTTTCAGCCTCGAACAGGCAGTTTAACGCGCTAGTTTAAGCGCAGTCTTCGGCACACAACTACAGCAAAGAATGGTACCATCATTGCTGATTGCTGATTTTTTGAGCGGTGTGACTTCGCCTTCTAAAAGCTGAACACGGCAGCTTCCACAAATGCCCGCGCGGCAAGAATAAGGGATACGAATTCCCCGATTTTCTAATTGCTCCAGCAGAACCTGTTGGTTATTTCCACGAAATGCCTGCCCTTGCCAGTCAATATCTACATTTGCGTCCGGTTGCT
Source organism: Escherichia sp. MOD1-EC5189 (assembly GCF_002966045.1). NCBI lineage: Bacteria > Pseudomonadati > Pseudomonadota > Gammaproteobacteria > Enterobacterales > Enterobacteriaceae > Escherichia > Escherichia sp. MOD1-EC5189. Next base: position 85,446 of record NZ_PTRX01000002.1, read on the forward strand.
GCGCGGCGTCGACGGTATCGTCCACGGCAGCTGCGCCGTAAACTTTCGCCGGAGCCGTTGCAAGAATTTCCACCTCGTCGCCAACGCGAATCACGCCACTATTACGGGCAATTAAATTCTGACCAAAATCGACATCGCCGTTATCCTGGGCTGTTCGGAAAGATTGCAATGTTTTTAATGGTTCGCCTGCCGGATGTTTTTGCCCTTTTTCTGGGCTGACGGTGGTGAAAATACAGCGGCTACAAGGTTTAACCACATCAAACACCACATCACCAATACTAATCACTTTCCAGCTATCTTCTTCCCAGGCCGACGCACCGGAAACCACCAGATTGGGGCGGAATTGCTCCATTTTTACACTGGCCGGACAACGTTGTTGGAGATCACGTAACGAGGCTTCGTTAGCAAGAAGGTAAGGATAGCCATCAGCAAATGACAGAGGTACAGTGTTGTGGCGTTTCACGCGCCGGGTCATTTGTGGCCCCACCCAGCGCAATTGCACTTCGCGGGAGAAAAATCTACTTAACCATTTGTTGATCGCGTCTGGTGCAATTCGCGCAGTAAAATGTGTACCCCAAACTTCGGTTGGGGCGTCTTGTGTGGCGAAATCAGCAAAACGGACATATGCGCTACTGCCATCTGGCGCGGTGAGATGCAAGCCGTCATGTACGGGTGAAGGGGTAAACCGTACCATCTGCGGAAACTGGCGAGCGGTAATAAACGTACCGTCAGGTTCCGTGATCATAAAGATGCGATCGAAGGCCAGACCACTGACATCCGCCAGGGCATGTGTAAGACCAATGCCGCGCATCGATTTAACAGGATGAATAAAAAGCCGGGTTAGTGTCGCCACGCTGCGGTCCTCAAATGAAAATAAGCCTTCAACTTTATGACATGACGCGCTTATTAGCTATAATGCGCAACAATTTTCTTAGTGTAAAAGTGACGATATGAATTCTCTGTTTGCCAGTACGGCCCGTGGGCTGGAAGAGCTGTTAAAAACTGAACTGGAAAACCTGGGGGCCGTTGAATGCCAGGTGGTTCAGGGTGGGGTCCATTTTAAGGGCGACACACGGCTTGTTTACCAGAGCCTGATGTGGAGCCGCCTGGCCTCGCGTATTATGTTGCCGCTGGGCGAGTGTAAGGTTTACAGTGATTTAGACCTCTATCTCGGCGTTCAGGCGATCAACTGGACAGAGATGTTTAATCCTGGCGCGACCTTCGCTGTCCATTTCAGTGGTTTAAATGACACCATTCGCAACAGCCAGTACGGCGCGATGAAAGTGAAAGACGCGATCGTCGATGCTTTCACGCGGAAAAATCTACCACGTCCCAATGTCGATCGTGATGCGCCGGATATCCGCGTTAACGTCTGGCTGCATAAAGAAACCGCCAATATCGCCCTTGATCTCAGTGGTGATGGCTTGCATCTGCGTGGCTATCGTGATCGTGCTGGTATTGCACCGATCAAAGAAACCCTGGCAGCCGCGATTGTGATGCGATCCGGCTGGCAGCCAGGAACACCGCTGCTCGATCCAATGTGTGGTTCCGGTACGTTGCTGATTGAAGCGGCGATGCTGGCGACCGATCGCGCACCAGGCTTGCACCGTGGGCGTTGGGGCTTTAGCGGCTGGGCGCAGCATGATGAAGCTATCTGGCAGGAAGTGAAAGCGGAAGCGCAAGCTCGCGCCCGTAAAGGCCTGGCAGAGTATAGCTCTCATTTTTACGGTTCGGACAGCGACGCCCGGGTGATTCAACGTGCGCGCACTAACGCACGTCTTGCGGGGATTGGTGAACTGATTACCTTTGAGGTGAAAGATGTTGCGCAACTGACCAATCCGCTGCCGAAAGGGCCGTACGGTACAGTGTTGAGCAATCCGCCATACGGTGAACGTCTGGACAGCGAACCGGCGCTGATTGCGCTGCATAGTCTGCTGGGCCGAATCATGAAAAACCAGTTCGGTGGCTGGAATCTCTCTTTGTTTAGTGCCTCGCCGGATCTGCTAAGCTGCCTGCAGCTGCGTGCAGACAAACAGTACAAGGCGAAAAACGGCCCGCTAGACTGCGTACAGAAAAATTATCACGTTGCCGAAAGCACACCAGACAGCAAACCGGCAATGGTAGCGGAAGACTACGCCAACCGCCTGCGTAAGAACCTCAAAAAATTCGAGAAGTGGGCACGTCAGGAAGGGATTGAATGTTATCGCCTGTATGATGCCGATCTGCCGGAGTATAACGTTGCCGTTGACCGTTATGCCGACTGGGTGGTAGTGCAGGAGTATGCGCCGCCAAAAACTATTGATGCGCACAAAGCGCGTCAGCGTCTGTTCGATATTATCGCTGCAACCATTTCTGTACTGGGGATTGCGCCAAACAAACTGGTGCTGAAAACCCGTGAACGCCAGAAGGGCAAAAATCAGTACCAGAAACTGGGCGAGAAGGGCGAGTTTCTCGAAGTCACCGAATATAACGCTCACTTGTGGGTGAACCTGACGGATTACCTCGATACCGGTCTGTTCCTCGATCACCGTATCGCCCGTCGTATGCTCGGTCAGATGAGCAAAGGCAAAGATTTCCTCAACCTGTTCTCTTATACCGGCAGCGCCACCGTGCACGCGGGATTAGGCGGTGCACGCAGCACTACCACCGTGGATATGTCGCGTACTTATCTGGAGTGGGCAGAACGCAACCTGCGTCTGAATGGCCTAACCGGGCGTGCGCATCGCCTGATTCAGGCCGATTGCCTGGCGTGGCTGCGTGAGGCAAATGAACAGTTCGATCTGATCTTTATCGATCCGCCAACCTTCTCTAACTCAAAACGAATGGAAGATGCGTTTGATGTTCAGCGCGATCATCTGGCGCTGATGAAAGATTTGAAACGTCTGCTGCGTGCTGGTGGGACGATCATGTTCTCGAACAACAAACGTGGCTTCCGTATGGATCTTGACGGACTGGCAAAACTGGGACTGAAAGCACAAGAAATTACGCAAAAAACGCTCTCCCAGGATTTCGCCCGTAACCGCCAGATCCACAACTGCTGGCTGATTACCGCAGCCTGAAAGGAATAGTAATGTCATTAATCAGTATGCATGGCGCATGGCTGTCGTTCAGCGACGCGCCGCTTCTCGATAACGCAGAACTGCATATCGAAGATAACGAACGTGTTTGTCTGGTAGGCCGTAACGGCGCAGGCAAATCGACGTTAATGAAAATCCTCAACCGTGAACAAGGGCTGGATGACGGTCGCATTATTTACGAGCAAGATTTGATTGTCGCTCGTCTGCAACAGGATCCGCCGCGTAACGTTGAGGGTAGCGTTTATGATTTCGTTGCCGAAGGCATTGAAGAACAAGCGGAATACCTGAAACGCTATCACGATATTTCGCGCCTGGTGATGAACGACCCGAGCGAGAAAAATCTCAACGAACTGGCGAAGGTTCAGGAACAGTTGGATCACCACAACCTGTGGCAGCTGGAAAACCGCATTAACGAAGTGCTGGCGCAACTGGGGTTAGATCCTAACGTTGCGCTGTCGTCGCTTTCCGGCGGCTGGTTGCGTAAAGCGGCATTAGGACGCGCGCTGGTGAGCAATCCGCGCGTATTGCTGCTCGACGAACCGACTAACCACCTGGATATCGAAACCATCGACTGGCTGGAAGGATTCCTTAAAACCTTCAATGGGACGATAATTTTCATCTCCCACGACCGTTCGTTTATCCGCAATATGGCGACGCGCATTGTTGATCTCGATCGCGGCAAGTTGGTGACCTATCCTGGGAATTACGACCAGTACCTGCTGGAAAAAGAAGAAGCCCTGCGCGTGGAAGAACTACAAAATGCCGAGTTCGATCGCAAACTGGCGCAGGAAGAGGTGTGGATCCGCCAGGGGATCAAAGCACGCCGTACCCGTAATGAAGGCCGCGTACGCGCCCTGAAAGCAATGCGTCGCGAGCGTGGCGAACGTCGCGAAGTGATGGGTACCGCAAAGATGCAGGTGGAAGAGGCCAGCCGCTCCGGTAAGATCGTTTTCGAAATGGAAGACGTTTGCTACCAGGTCGACGGTAAGCAACTGGTGAAAGATTTTTCTGCCCAGGTTCTACGTGGCGACAAAATTGCCCTGATTGGTCCGAATGGATGCGGCAAAACCACGCTGCTGAAACTGATGCTCGGTCAGCTTCAGGCGGACAGCGGGCGTATTCACGTTGGCACCAAACTGGAAGTGGCTTATTTCGATCAGCACCGCGCGGAACTGGATCCCGATAAAACGGTGATGGATAACCTGGCCGAAGGCAAACAAGAAGTGATGGTTAACGGCAAACCACGCCATGTACTGGGTTATTTGCAGGACTTCCTGTTCCATCCGAAACGGGCGATGACGCCGGTACGTGCGCTATCTGGCGGTGAGCGTAACCGCTTGCTGCTGGCGCGTTTGTTCCTCAAACCAAGCAACTTATTGATTCTTGACGAACCGACCAACGACCTTGATGTCGAAACGCTGGAATTGCTGGAAGAACTGATCGACAGCTACCAGGGGACGGTATTGCTGGTGAGCCACGATCGTCAGTTTGTCGATAATACCGTAACAGAATGCTGGATCTTCGAAGGCGGCGGTAAAATTGGTCGTTATGTCGGCGGTTATCATGATGCCCGTGGTCAGCAAGAACAGTATGTGGCGCTCAAACAGCCTGCGGTGAAAAAAAACGAAGAAACCGCCGTGCCAAAAGCAGAAACTGTAAAACGCAGCAGTAGCAAACTAAGCTATAAATTGCAGCGCGAACTGGAGCAGCTACCGCAATTGCTCGAAGATCTGGAGGCGAAGCTGGAAGCCCTACAGACGCAGGTGGCGGATGCTTCCTTCTTCAGTCAGCCGCATGAGCAGACACAAAAAGTGCTCGCCGATATGGCTGCTGCAGAGCAGGAGCTGGAGCAAGCCTTTGAACGCTGGGAGTATCTTGAAGCGTTAAAAAATGGTGGCTGATCGCAAAATAGTCGATTTAAACAGAGACAGCTGACAACGGTAAAATTGCCTGATGCACTGGGTTTATCAGGCATGAAAACCAACACTTTGTTAGTCATCTGTAAAATAGCGCATCATTAAGGAGTACCAATGTGCGAACATCATCATGCCGCGAAGCACATCCTGTGCTCGCAGTGTGACATGCTGGTGGCGTTACCGCGCCTTGAGCATGGTCAGAAAGCGGCATGTCCCCGGTGTGGCACAACGTTAACCGTGGCGTGGGATGCCCCTCGGCAGCGTCCTACCGCCTATGCGTTGGCTGCACTGTTCATGCTGTTGCTGTCCAACTTGTTTCCTTTTGTGAATATGAACGTTGCGGGAGTCACCAGTGAAATTACATTACTGGAAATTCCCGGCGTGCTTTTTTCTGAGGACTACGCCAGCCTCGGCACCTTTTTCCTGTTGTTTGTGCAACTGGTTCCCGCGTTTTGTCTGATAACCATTCTGTTACTGGTGAATCGCGCGGAATTACCGGTCCGTTTAAAAGAGCAACTGGCACGGGTGCTTTTTCAACTCAAAACTTGGGGAATGGCGGAGATTTTCCTCGCGGGTGTGCTGGTCAGTTTCGTTAAACTGATGGCCTACGGCAGCATTGGTGTCGGCAGTAGCTTTCTCCCCTGGTGTTTATTTTGTGTCCTGCAACTGCGCGCCTTTCAGTGCGTTGATCGTCGCTGGTTATGGGACGATATCGCCCCGATGCCAGAACTGCGCCAGCCGCTAAAACCTGGCGTCACGGGGATACGTCAGGGGCTGCGTTCTTGCTCCTGTTGTACGGCAATCCTTCCTGCTGATGAACCCGTATGCCCGCGCTGTGGTACTAAAGGGTACGTTCGGCGTAGAAACAGCCTGCAATGGACACTCGCGCTGCTTGTAACGTCCATCATGCTGTACCTTCCGGCTAATATTTTGCCCATCATGGTGACGGATTTATTAGGCTCGAAGATGCCATCGACGATTCTCGCTGGGGTCATCCTGTTATGGAGCGAAGGATCTTATCCCGTCGCTGCGGTTATCTTTCTGGCCAGTATTATGGTGCCAACGTTAAAGATGATCGCCATAGCGTGGTTGTGTTGGGATGCCAAAGGGCATGGCAAGCGCGACAGTGAAAGAATGCATTTGATTTATGAAGTTGTTGAGTTTGTAGGCCGCTGGTCGATGATTGACGTTTTCGTTATCGCGGTGCTCTCGGCGCTGGTGCGTATGGGAGGTTTAATGAGTATTTATCCGGCAATGGGTGCATTAATGTTTGCTTTAGTCGTCATAATGACAATGTTTTCTGCTATGACGTTTGACCCGCGTTTGTCGTGGGATCGTCAACCTGAATCAGAGCATGAGGAGTCCTGACAGTATGGAATCTAATAATGGGGAAGCCAAAATCCAGAAAGTGAAGAACTGGTCTCCCGTGTGGATATTTCCTATCGTCACGGCGCTCATTGGGGCCTGGGTTCTTTTTTATCATTACAGCCATCAGGGGCCGGAAGTGACCCTGATCACCGCGAATGCGGAAGGAATAGAAGGTGGTAAAACCACCATTAAAAGCCGTAGCGTTGACGTCGGCGTGGTTGAAAGCGCCACACTGGCTGATGATTTGACGCACGTTGAAATCAAAGCGCGGCTGAATTCCGGTATGGAAAAATTGCTGCATAAAGATACCGTCTTTTGGGTGGTGAAACCGCAGATTGGTCGAGAAGGGATTAGCGGCCTGGGAACGCTGCTGTCTGGGGTTTATATCGAACTGCAGCCAGGCGCGAAAGGCAGCAAAATGGATAAATACGATTTGCTGGACTCGCCACCGTTGGCCCCGCCTGATGCGAAAGGTATCCGTGTGATTCTCGATAGCAAAAAAGCCGGGCAGCTCTCGCCAGGAGATCCCGTGCTGTTCCGTGGCTATCGGGTAGGTTCGGTTGAAACCAGCACCTTCGATACGCAAAAACGCAATATCAGCTATCAACTGTTCATCAATGCACCTTATGACCGACTGGTGACCAGCAATGTTCGCTTCTGGAAAGATAGTGGCATTGCGGTTGATTTGACGTCAGCGGGAATGCGTGTGGAGATGGGCTCATTGACAACACTGCTGAGTGGTGGTGTTAGCTTTGATGTGCCGGAAGGTCTGGATTTAGGGCAGCCAGTGGCACCGAAAACAGCTTTCGTTTTGTATGATGATCAGAAGAGCATTCAGGATTCGTTGTACACCGATCACATTGATTATCTGATGTTCTTTAAAGATTCGGTACGCGGTCTGCAACCGGGAGCTCCGGTAGAATTCCGGGGTATTCGCCTGGGTACCGTAAGCAAAGTACCGTTCTTTGCGCCGAATATGCGGCAGACATTTAACGATGATTACCGTATTCCGGTACTGATTCGTATCGAACCAGAGCGGCTGAAAATGCAGCTTGGTGAAAATGCGGATGTTGTTGAGCACCTTGGCGAATTGTTGAAACGTGGTTTACGCGGATCGCTGAAGACCGGAAATCTGGTCACTGGCGCACTGTATGTTGATCTCGATTTCTATCCAAATAGCCCTGCTATTACCGGTATTCGTGAGTTTAATGGTTATCAGATTATCCCGACCGTTAGCGGCGGCCTGGCGCAAATCCAGCAGCGTCTGATGGAAGCGTTGGATAAAATCAACAAACTGCCATTGAATCCGATGATTGAGCAGGCGACCAGTACGCTTTCTGAAAGTCAGCGCACCATGAAAAACCTGCAAACGACACTGGATAGCATGAACAAGATCCTCGCCAGCCAGTCGATGCAGCAGTTGCCGACCGATATGCAGTCTACATTACGTGAGTTGAATCGCAGTATGCAGGGCTTCCAGCCTGGCTCCGCAGCCTACAACAAGATGGTGGCGGATATGCAGCGCCTTGATCAGGTGTTGCGTGAACTGCAGCCGGTGCTGAAAACGCTCAACGAGAAGAGTAACGCGCTGGTATTTGAAGCGAAGGACAAAAAAGATCCAGAGCCGAAGAGGGCGAAACAATGAAAAAGTGGCTAGTGACGATTGCAGCACTGTGGCTGGCCGGATGCAGCTCCGGCGAAATGAATAAAAACTATTACCAGTTACCTGTGGTGCAGAGCGGTACACAAAGTACCGCCAGCCAGGGTAATCGCCTGTTATGGGTAGAGCAGGTCGCTGTTCCTGACTATCTGGCCGGAAATGGTGTGGTTTATCAAACCAGTGATGTGAAGTATGTGATTGCCAACAACAACTTGTGGGCCAGCCCGTTGGATCAACAGTTGCGCAACACTCTGGTTGCCAACCTGAGCACGCAACTGCCCGGCTGGGTGGTTGCCTCCCAGCCTCTGGGAAGCGCCCAGGATACGCTCAATGTTACCGTAACGGAGTTTAACGGGCGCTATGATGGCAAGGTCATTGTCAGTGGTGAGTGGCTGTTGAACCACCAGGGACGACTGATCAAACGTCCGTTCCGTCTGGAAGGAGTGCAAACTCAGGATGGTTACGATGAGATGGTTAAGGTGCTGGCCAGTGTCTGGAGTCAGGAAGCCGCTTCTATTGCGCAAGAGATAAAGCGTCTACCTTAATTATAAAGATTTGTAAATATGACCGTCTCCGGTATGTAGCCTGAGGCGGTTTTTTTGTTTCTAACGTGCGGAAAAAGTTGTTCCTCTTCACATTTTTTGTACAACCGACATGCCCGTGTAGCTCACAAATATGACAGTGGCGTGAATTTTGCGCATTGACGGCAGTTATGATTCGCGGTATTGCTTAACTGTGATTGCACATTTAGTAATCACTGTTTTCTTTTCCACCAGAAACCAGTATGAGGGAAACGAGGCATGAAGAGACAAAAACGAGATCGCCTGGAACGGGCACATCAACGTGGTTATCAGGCCGGCATAGCCGGACGCTCAAAAGAAATGTGTCCCTATCAGACGCTGAATCAAAGGTCACAATGGCTGGGAGGCTGGCGAGAAGCCATGGCGGACAGGGTAGTAATGGCCTGATTCTGTCTCTTTAAAAAGAAACCTCCGCAATGCGGAGGTTTCGCCTTTTTATACTCTGTCTGATTTCAATCAGAAGGCAGACGTATCCTGGAACAGACCGACTTTCAGGTCGCTGGCGGTATAGATCAGACGACCATCAACCAGCACTTCGCCATCTGCCAGACCCATAATCAGACGACGATTAACAATGCGTTTAAAGTGAATACGGTAGGTCACTTTTTTTGCTGTCGGCAGAACCTGACCAGTGAATTTCACTTCGCCAACACCCAGTGCGCGGCCTTTACCTTCGCCGCCCAGCCAGCCGAGGTAGAACCCTACCAGCTGCCACATTGCGTCCAGGCCCAGGCATCCCGGCATAACCGGATCGCCAATGAAGTGGCATCCGAAGAACCACAGATCCGGATTGATATCCAGTTCTGCTTCAACATACCCTTTGTCGAAGTTACCACCCGTTTCGGTCATTTTGACCACACGGTCCATCATCAGCATGTTCGGTGCTGGCAATTGCGGGCCTTTAGCGCCAAACAGTTCACCGCGACCAGAGGCAAGAAGGTCTTCTTTTGTATAGGATTCGCGTTTATCTACCATGTTCTCTGTAAGCCTTATTTTGTTGAAGCACGCAGGATAGCTAACACGTGTACGCTGAACAAGTCCGATCAGTTCGGAATAAACCAGTTCAGCCAACGTAATGGCCATGGAAAACGGTGACGTCCTTCCTGTTGCGATGCTTGCGCGATACGTTCCTGGATGGTTTGCATCAGCGTCGTTTGGCCTTCGCCATCCCACACCAGATTTAATAATAACGGCAGTGCTTCAGTCACATCGTCTACTGCCCAGATGGTGAATTTGCCTTCCTCTACTGCTTTCACCAGTTCACTGTGAAGACTTAAATGGCGAACGTTAGCAGTGGGGATAATGACACCTTGTTTCTCCGTTAACTCACGTTGCTGGCAAATAGCAAAGAAGCCTTCGATTTTCTCATTTAAACCACCGACTGGCTGGGCGCGACCGAATTGATCGACTGAACCTGTGATAGCAATACTCTGATTCACCGGCACATCGGCGAGGGCGCTTATCAGGGCGCAGAGTTCAGCCATTGAGGCACTATCGCCATCCACTTCGCTATATGACTGCTCAAATGTCAGCGATGCTGAGAAGGGGATCTGTTGCTCAAGCTGAAGTTCCGACATCAGGAACGCCTGCATGATCATCATCCCTTTCGCATGGATATTGCCGCCAAGCTCCGCTTTGCGTTCGATGTCAGTGAATTCACCATCGCCAATATGTACAACGCAGCTAATGCGAGAAGGTTCGCCAAAAGCGCGCGGATGACCCGGAAATTCAATGACCGAAAGGGCGTTAATTTGCCCGATGCGTTCGCCTTCGGTTTCAATCAGGATTTGCTCCTGAAGGATCTCATCCTGCATGCGTTCAGCGAGGAAACCTTCGCGCCATTCACGCTGCTGTAACATTAAGTTTAGCTGCTCGCCGGAGAAGGTGTCGCCATCACACAGTGAGGCGACCTCTTTACACTGGCGGAGGATCCACTGCGGGCTAAGCGGCAGTGTTTCTTGTTCACCGGTGTAGCGTGCGGCTTCGCGAATAAGTACCGGCCAGGCATCCGCTCCCGGTGCAGGTAAGTGGTTATGTCTGGCGGTAAATGTCACCCAACGACACCACTGGTTTACTGACTCCGCATCGACAATCTGCAGAGTATCTTCAAATTCGCTATAAATAGCCTGCTCAGCAAGCTCTGGCTCCATCTCCTGGAAATCAGCTAATGATTCGCGTTCGCCTACCAGAATGACTTTCAGCTTCAATGGCATCGAAGGCACAGAGACGGGGAGAGGGCGGGACTCATCAAACGCAACCCAGTCAAAACGCTCGCGGTTAACGATATTTTTCAGCCGCATCCACAGCAGAGGTTGCGCCAGCAGTGTACGCAAAGAGATGATGAGAATACCGCCATTTGCCTGATGCACCAGACCTGGCTGCAGGGTAATGTCACCATTAAACTGGCGCAGGCAGCCAAAGAGTTGTTCCGCTTCTACCCAGTCGGCAGCGACAACCTGCGTTAAAGTCGCAAAATTATCATCTGCACTCACTGCGTTACGTAAGCGGATGGTGTGGCCGGAAACCTCATAGTGACCGCCCACCAGTTGGCCTGCATCGCTTTGTAGCGCATGCGCGGCATCGGCAATAAGATTCAGATACTCAGACTCTTCCGGGGCCTTCGCCAGCATAAAAGAGGAGGATGCTCGCGTATGCAGCAACTGCTCCAGCGCAAATTGCAGTCGCGGTTGAGTATCACTGAATAAAGGATCGTTTTCGTCAATCAAATGTGGCTGAGCAAATATTTCCTGATAGCTATCGGTATCAGGAACCAGGTCACGCCATGCAAGTTTCGTAATGGTCAAAGTTGATGTTTTTTAGTCTGTTGTCAAAGCCGCGATTATACCGTAACCGGCACTGCAGCACACGTAGAAAGCACTGACAATACTCCTGGCATGGGCGTTAAAGCTCACAGGATGGAGATTCTTTTCTTCACTGGCCTAAAAAGCTGATATTCTGTAAAGAGTTACACGGTAACATTGAGATCGCTATGAAATATCAACAACTTGAAAATCTTGAAAGCGGTTGGAAATGGAAGTATCTGGTGAAGAAGCACCGCGAAGGGGAGTTAATCACCCGTTACATAGAAGCCAGTGCCGCCCAGGAAGCCGTCGATGTGTTGCTCTCGCTGGAAAATGAACCCGTGCTGGTAAATGGCTGGATTGACAAGCATATGAATCCGGAACTGGTCAATCGCATGAAGCAGACCATTCGGGCCAGACGGAAGCGCCATTTTAATGCGGAACACCAGCATACGCGCAAAAAATCGATCGATCTGGAATTTATCGTCTGGCAACGTCTGGCTGGCCTTGCGCAGCGTCGCGGTAAAACGCTTTCTGAAACGATTGTTCAGCTGATTGAAGATGCGGAAAACAAAGAGAAATACGCGAATAAAATGTCTTCTTTGAAGCAGGATCTGCAGGCATTGCTGGGTAAGGAATAACTGTCAAAAGTCAGTTCAATTTACGCAAGGCGAAAAAAACCCCGCAGCAGCGGGGTTTTTCTACCAGACGAGAACTTAAGCCTGCGGCTGAGTTACAACGTCTTTGATGCCTTTAACTTCGATCTCTACGCGACGATCCGGAGCCAGGCAGTCGATCAGCGCAGCACGCTGTTTCACGTTGTCACAGGTGTTGCCAGTAACCGGGTTGGATTCACCCATACCACGTGCAGAGATTTTGTCTGCCGGGATACCTTTAGAGATCAGGTAATCAACAACGGACTGAGCACGACGCTCGGACAGACCCTGGTTGTAAGCGTCAGAACCGATGCGGTCAGTGTAACCCAGAACAACTACGGAACCGTCTTTCGGATCCAGGTTGCTCAGCTGGCTGTACAGCTGATCCAGAGCAGCCTGACCTTCCGGTTTCAGGGTTGCTTTGTTGAAAGTGAACAGAACGTCAGACTTCAGAGTGAAGTGCTTGGTCTGTACTTCCGGTGCCGGAGCTGGAGCTGGAGCAACTACTGGAGCTGCTTCGCCCTGACCGAAACGGTAGGAAACACCCAGGCTCAGCATGCCGTTGTCCGGACGAGTACCGATGGTGTGTGCGTCACCGATGTTGTTGGTCCACTGGTATTCCAGACGGGTAGCGATTTCAGGAGTGATCGCATACTCAACACCGCCAGCGAAGACCGGAGAAACGCCGGTGTCGTGGTTTTTACCATCAAAGTTGGATTTAGTGTCTGCACGCCATACCATACCACCCAGACGAGTGTATACGTCCAGATCGTCAGTGATTGGGTAACCCAGTTTAGCGGTCAGCTGAACGCCCTGAGCTTTATATGCACCGTTTTCAACGCTGCCTTTGTATGGCATACGACCTAACCAGTCATAACCCATTTCAAAGCCAACATACGGGTTAACCTGGTAACCACCAAAAGCACCTGCACCCAGTTGGTTTTCGTGGGTCGGACCATTGTTGTTGATGAAACCAGTGTCATGGTACTGGGACCAGCCCAGTTTAGCACCAGTGTACCAGGTGTTATCTTTCGGAGCGGCCTGCGCTACGGTAGCGAAACCAGCCAGTGCCACTGCAATCGCGATAGCTGTCTTTTTCATTTTTTGCGCCTCGTTATCATCCAAAATACGCCATGAATATCTCCAACGAGATAACACGGTTAAATCCTTCACCGGGGGATCTGCTCAATATTAACTCTACCGATATCTTCGGCTTATGCCGAGCACCCCTGGCGATGTAAAGTCTACAACGTAGTTGAAAACTTACAAGTGTGAACTCCGTCAGGCATATGAAAAAAAAGTCTTGTATAAGGTACGTTTAATCTTTTTTGTCAGCGACAATTTACAGAAGAAAATCGCGGAAACCGCTTCAGACAAGCCTCTGCAAGGAAAATTAGTCACGACTGAAAGCATTGGCTGGGCGACAAAAAAAGTTCCAGGATTAATCCTAAATTTACTTAATGATACAAATTAGAGTGAATTTTTAGCCCGGAAAGTTGTCTCGTTGCGTGAGAGGATGCGCTTACCGGACGCATAATAAACCCCATAGCGTTACCTTCATTTGCCGCATCAACAAGTTCAGCATGCTCTTCTTCAGTCAAATCATCTGCCAACCAACCGATCACCACACTGTAATTGCCCGTGCGTAAAGCGCGAACCATTGACTCCACAGTGTGGCAAGGGGAGAGCTGGCTAATCTGCATCACTTTCGTTAAGGGTAGCCCAGATGCCTGAACCCATTCCCGACTCAGTTTTTGTTGCGGTGTTAACCAGAGTTGCCAGCGCGATTGCTGACCGAGTTGCTGTAACAATGGCAACAGTAGAAGTTGCGTCATCATGGGCTGATCTTCGCGATAGACAACTTCACTGATAAGCCCGGCTGTAGTGTTTTCCGTAGAGACACGCGCAATTTTACTTGCTGCGGATGAGAACGACGAAGAACGATGTGCATAGCCTGAAGTGTACATAATCAATCCAGCCCCTGTGAGTTACTGTATGGATATACAGTACATCCAGTGACGACAAAGATCAACCCTATTTTCGGAAAGAGCCTCGCAAATTTTGTCGTTAGTGACGGGAAAACATAAATTAATCTTGCCCCTTAAGAATAAGTTGCCTATTTTCGTAGTTAACGGATCCGTTAATGTGAATCATTCTTTTATGTTATGATTTTAAAAGGAATTTTATGAAAAGCCTCTCCTATAAGCGGATCTATAAATCACAAGAATACCTGGCAACGTTGGGCACAATTGAATACCGATCATTGTTTGGTAGTTACAGCCTGACCGTTGACGACACGGTGTTTGCGATGGTTTCTGATGGTGAGTTGTATCTTCGGGCTTGTGAGCAAAGTGCACAGTACTGTGTAAAACATCCGCCTGTCTGGCTGACATATAAAAAGTGTGGCCGATCCGTTACCCTCAATTACTATCGGGTTGATGAAAGTCTATGGCGAAATCAACTGAAGCTGGTGCGTCTGTCGAAATATTCTCTCGATGCAGCGCTGAAAGAGAAAAGCACGCGCAATACCCGGGAAAGACTGAAAGATTTGCCCAATATGTCTTTTCATCTGGAAGCGATACTCGGGGAGGTGGGGATTAAGGATGTACGGGCGTTACGTATACTTGGGGCAAAAATGTGTTGGTTGCGACTGCGGCAGCAAAACAGTCTGGTGACAGAAAAGATTCTGTTTATGCTTGAAGGGGCCATTATCGGCATTCATGAAGCTGCGCTCCCGGTGGCACGCCGCCAGGAGCTTGCAGAATGGGCTGACTCTCTTACGCCGAAACAGGAGTTTCCTGCGGAACTTGAGTAATCTGGCGTTGCAGACGACCAATCTCTGGCAGTAATGCAATCAATAACCCGACTTGTTGTACGACCAGAGGTTCTTTGCTGTCTGCCCGTGGTTCAAGTTGCTGCATCCGCTGTTTCAGATCAGCTAATGCCTGATTGACGCGTTCTTCATCAGCAGGTTGATGATGTAGCGCGTCATCAACATAGCAAACTGCGTCATCAAGAAACGCCAGAATTTCAGGATTAGTTAACTGCTCCCGGTGAGCACCGAGGGCTGAGATATAGCTGGTAAACGTATGGTTAAGGCACAGCAACCGAAACGCGGCCTCGCGAATTTGCGGGGTAACGTTCGGCTCGCTGGACATATTTGATACCACCGACGCCAGTTCAGCATCACGGTTGTGTGCATCGCGGCGGGCAATACGATACGCCAGACGGTTATCACGCCCCTGATGGTATTGCTCCAGTATGGCATCGAGATAGCGACAGTTGGCCTCGGTGGCACGTTCGAGCATGCGCGGCAGATTGCGAAACTTCCAGTCAGGCCAGATGTAGCTCACCGCCGCCCACGCAATGGCACAACCAATCAGCGTATCGATTACGCGAGGTAACGCCACTTCAAAACCTTCACCCAGCAAGTTAAAACAAAGTAGCACCAAAAGTGTGATGAACATCGTTGCATGGGCATATTGCACGTTACGGAAGGCAAAAAAGAGCACGCCGGTAATAACCAGCAGCACCAGCTGCCCTTCCAGTGACGGCACAAACCACAGTACAGGAATGCCAATGGCGATACCTACCAGCGTACCAATAATCCTTAACTTCAGGCGGTGGCGCGTGGCGTTATAGTTTGGCTGGCAGACAAACAAACTTGTCAGCAAGATCCAATACCCGTGATGCATTCCGGTTATCTGAATGATGGCGTAGCCGAAGCACAACACCAGCGACATTCTTACCGCATGACGGAAGAGGGCGGATTCCGGTGTGAAGTGACGGCTAAGACGCAGCCAGATATCACTCAATCCGTGCGGGCTGTCATCAGCGAGCTCATTTTCGTCATTATTATGGGGCAGTGCCTGGGCCTGTTCTGATTCAATTGTTGCCAGTTGGGCATCAATAGCGCGTAAATTGTTCAGCAAAAATCCCAGTGTTTTGAGTAAATCGGCAGGCGCGCCGTTATCGCGCATCCGCTCCAGCGCAGCATCAATATGCGTAAAAGCGCGCTCAAAATGCGGATCATGTTGATAAGGCTGACGCAGCAAAATACAGCGTGACAGTTGCTGGCACGCCTGGCCCTGCATCGACATCAGTCGCTGAAAACGGAACAGCACGTCGCTGTGGCGAAAATGTTCACGCAATGTTTGATACTGAATATGAGAAGAGCTGGCACGCTCGTGAATATCCTGCGCGACAAAGTAATAATGCAGCGTGCGACGCGTTCCCCGTTGACCACGATCGCCACGTAAGCGGGTCAGCAGCGAGAGTTTCGTCTGATTCAATGTCGCCATCAGCTGTCCGTTGGCGAGAGCCAAATCGTACAGCGGTGCCTGGCTTTCATCTTCAATATCAGGATCAAACATGCGTGACTTGAGCTCAAGGTAACGCGCCAGTTGTTCATAGCAACGCGCCAGGTTGTCCTGCAGCGGGCGGACCGGGAACAGTAGATGACCAATAAGTGTCAGGACGTTGTACCAGACGGCACCGGCCAGCAGATACATCGGCTGCTGATACCAGTGCTCATACAGTGACGTCCCCAACATAGTGTAAATGGCGATCAGTAACGCACCGAAGGCAATTGTTGCATAGCGTTGACCCAGACCGCCGAGCAAAATGAAGCCGCTGGTAGAGAGCGTTAAACCAATTGCAAATAGCCAGGGCCAGGGAAACAGCAATTCTACTGAGGCCGAGGCGATAAAAAAGCAGAACAGCGTAATGATGAGGTTACGCAAACGTCCCGCCAGCCGGTCATCGAGATCGGTCAGCGCCGCTGCCACCATCCCCAGCGTCAGCGGAATCGTCAGTTTTACATCACCCAGCCACCACGGAAACGCTGTGGTTCCACAAAGCGCAATAAAAATACGCGCGTAATACAGCCAGGCGCTGTTCCAGGTATAGCGTTTGAGCAAAGGACTTAGCATAAAGGCCATATTAGTGGATTATTCAAAACGACGACGTGCATTGGCTTCACGCGCAGCTTGCGCTGTTTCTACCGATACCACGCGACGACCGACCGGCCATAGTGCAATAGCGGCAATTTTAAAGTTCGCAATGCCGACAGGAATGCCAATGATGGAAATACATTGTGCGATGCCCGTTGCAATGTGCATCAGGCATAACCACCAGCCAAAGAAAATCAGCCAGAAAATATTCAATACCGTACCGCCAGTATTCAGCAGCACATTTTTGCCAGCCGGGTTCAGTTCATCGACATGAATAGCTTCATTGCCATAAGGCACCAGAGAAAGTTTAGTGATCTCCCAGCAGGATCGTGTCAGCGGTAAGGTAAAAATCAGCACAATACTGACCAAAGTCGCCAACAGCCAGCCTAGAGTGGTGGCAAATCCGCCAAGCACAAAGTTCAGAATGTTCAAAACGGTACGCATAAAACCTCGCTTTACTGTGGTTTTCAGTAATGGGCGGCAATTGTAACGTTTTTTTGGGCTGGAGCACGTTTTCTCTGACGGTTACACTGATAAGAAATCATTTCGTGTGGATCTACAGAGTCATGGAACTGAAAGCGACAACGCTTGGAAAACGTCTGGCACAGCACCCTTACGATCGGGCGATGATCCTCAATGCCGGGATTAAAGTCTCCGGCGATCGCCACGAATACCTTATTCCTTTCAATCAATTACTGGCAATTCACTGTAAGCGCGGTCTGGTATGGGGCGAGCTGGAATTTGTACTGCCGGACGAAAAAGTGGTGCGTCTGCACGGCACCGAATGGGGCGAGACGCAGCGTTTTTACCATCATCTTGATGCTCACTGGCGGCGGTGGAGTGGGGAGATGAGCGAAATTGCGGCTGGTGTTTTACGCCAGCAACTGGATTTGATTGCCACGCGCACCGGAGAAAATAAATGGCTGACGCGTGAGCAAACCTCTGGCGTGCAGCAACAAATCCGCCTGGCTTTGTCGGCGTTGCCGTTGCCGGTTAACCGACTGGAAGAATTCGATAACTGCCGTGAGGCGTGGCGTAAATGTCAGGCCTGGTTAAAAGATATTGAAGGCGCTCGGTTGCAGCATAATCAGGCGTATACCGAAGCTATGCTTACCGAGTATGCGGATTTTTTCCGTCAGGTTGAGTCTTCACCGCTGAATCCGGCGCAGGCCCGGGCAGTCGTTAACGGCGAGCATTCTCTGTTAGTGCTGGCTGGTGCAGGAAGCGGAAAAACGTCGGTGCTGGTGGCCCGTGCAGGCTGGTTGCTGGCGCGTGGTGAAGCGTCCCCTGAGCAAATTTTATTGCTGGCGTTTGGTCGCAAAGCAGCTGAAGAGATGGACGAGCGTATCCGAGAACGACTACATACCGAAGACATTACCGCACGCACATTTCATGCGCTGGCGCTGCATATTATTCAGCAGGGCAGCAAAAAAGTGCCGACAGTCAGCAAACTAGAAAATGATACCGCTGCCCGTCATGAACTCTTTATTGCTGAGTGGCGTAAGCAATGCAGCGAAAAGAAAGCGCAGGCGAAGGGCTGGCGGCAATGGCTGACGGAAGAAATGCAGTGGTCAGTGCCAGAAGGTAACTTCTGGGATGATGAGAAATTACAGCATCGTCTTGCTTCTCGCCTCGATCGCTGGGTAAGTCTGATGCGAATGCACGGCGGTGCACAGGCAGAAATGATTGCCAATGCACCTGAAGAGATTCGCGACTTGTTCAGTAAACGTATCAAGTTGATGGCCCCGTTATTAAAAGCCTGGAAAGGTGCGCTGAAGGCAGAAAACGCTGTCGATTTTTCCGGCCTTATTCACCAGGCGATTGTGATTCTGGAGAAAGGTCGCTTTATCAGCCCGTGGAAGCATATTCTGGTTGATGAATTTCAGGATATCTCGCCGCAGCGTGCAGCGTTGTTAGCGGCATTGCGCAAGCAAAACAGTCAAACGACGTTGTTCGCTGTTGGTGATGACTGGCAGGCGATTTACCGTTTCAGCGGTGCGCAAATGTCGCTCACCACCGCTTTCCATGAAAACTTTGGTGAAGGCGATCGCTGTGATTTAGACACGACTTACCGTTTTAACAGTCGTATCGGTGAGGTGGCAAACCGTTTTATTCAGCAGAACCCTGGCCAGCTGAAAAAGCCGCTAAACAGCTTAACCAATGGAGACAAAAAAGCCGTCACGTTATTGGATGAGAGTCAACTTGATGCTTTGCTGGATAAGCTCTCTGGTTATGCCAAACCGGAAGAGCGCATTCTGATCCTGGCGCGTTACCATCACATGAGGCCTGCCAGCCTGGAAAAAGCGGCAACACGCTGGCCGAAGTTGCAAATCGACTTTATGACCATTCATGCCAGCAAAGGGCAACAGGCGGATTACGTCATCATCGTTGGCTTGCAGGAGGGGAGTGATGGTTTTCCGGCTGCGGCGCGGGAGTCGATTATGGAAGAGGCGCTACTACCCCCGGTTGAGGATTTTCCGGACGCTGAAGAACGGCGGTTAATGTACGTGGCGCTGACCCGGGCACGCCATCGGGTATGGGCATTGTTTAACAAAGAGAATCCCTCTCCCTTTGTCGAAATACTGAAAAATCTGGATGTGCCGGTGGCGAGAAAACCGTAGGAAACAGGTGGCGTTTGCCACCTGTGTAATATTACTTCAGACGGTCCGCGAGATAACGCTGATAATCGGGGATCAGAATATCGACCGCGTCGTTGAAATGCGGTGACTGGATAATGAAGTCTGCCGTTGCCACGTTGGTGGCAACCGGAATGTTCCATACCGTCGCCAGACGCAGCAAGGCTTTCACGTCAGGATCGTGCGGAACGGCATTTAGTGGGTCCCAGAAGAAAATCAATACATCAATTTTCCCTTCTGAGATCAATGCGCCAACCTGCTGGTCACCCCCCATTGGGCCACTCAACATCGCGTTGACGTTCATGCCGGTTGCACGGGAAATCAAGTTACCGGTAGTGCCTGTTGCATACAGTACGTGTTGTTCCAGTAACGGTTGATGCCGTTCCACCCAGCTCATCAGCATTTGTTTGCAGTGATCGTGTGCCACCAGCGCAATATGTTTCCGCGCAGGTAAAGTACGTGTCGTCAGTTCCATAATGTACATCCGTAGTTAACTTTCCTACAGATTACTGTAAGCACTTATCGCTGCAAGAGAAAGACCGAAAAAGCCTGCGCACAGGCACAAAAATCTCAGGAAGATGGTTGTTTTTCCGCCCATTGCAGAAAAGTATTTCGCGTTTGTGGGTCAGCCAGTTTAAACCAATACTTCAGCCGTTGTTCTGTGAGCACCTGAGATTGCGGTGGAATAGCATCCAGCTCGGAAACACCCGAAAGCAGCGTACTGTCATCTGCCATCATCGTGGCAAATTGCGGTAGTGAAGCGCGTTTCGCGGATTTGTTATAGCGTTCAACCTCGACCTCATAATCAATCGTTTTTGCCGTTGAGGTAATGGCGAGAATATCCAGCTTTACCGGAATCGGCGTCGCATCGCCATCCAACAATTCAAGGCGCGGCGCGGCATCAAAATGGTTAGCTTCCCGCTCATTCTCCAGGCGAGGCAGGCGAAAATTGACCTGGTTGATGAGCTGGGTATTAAAACTGACCACTAGTGGTGGGGAGATATACAGCCGTTCTTCACTATTGGAAAGATGAATCGTCTTCTCAACGCGAAACACTAACTGATGTGGTCCATTATCCAGTTCAATGCTGTCCGCACCGCGCAGCAGAGAGCTGGAAACCTTCTTGCCGTCGAGTACCAGAAGATCGACATCGGTTGAAAGCCGCAGCGTGGTGGCAAAAACGGATACCGGCAAACATAATGCAATCAAGGTGGTCACGATGCCGGTTTTCATAGGTAGCTCCTGTCAAAAGACCGCCCGAATAATAATGTGTCAAAATTTTTCTTTAATCATACTTACTAACATATAGACATAATTCCCGCTTTTGCTCTCATTCATTCGTATTAGCTGCATGGTTGGCATGTCGGCTTTGTCGTACACTTTGTTAAACAGTCTGGAGGAAATAATGAAAGAAACCGATATTGCAGGCATTTTAACGTCCACTCATACCATTGCGCTGGTGGGGGCAAGCGACAAACCCGATCGTCCCAGCTATCGCGTGATGAAATATCTACTCGACCAGGGGTATCACGTCATTCCGGTTTCACCAAAAGTTGCCGGCAAAACGCTGCTGGGCCAGCAGGGGTATGGCACGCTGGCAGAAGTTCCGGAAAAAGTCGATATGGTCGATGTTTTCCGTAATTCAGAAGCGGCGTGGGGCGTGGCGCAGGAAGCGATCGCCATTGGCGCGAAAACCCTCTGGATGCAACTGGGGGTGATTAATGAGCAAGCGGCAGTACTGGCACGGGATGCCGGGTTAAATGTGGTGATGGATCGCTGCCCGGCTATTGAGATCCCTCGCCTGGGCCTGGCCAAATAAAAAATCCCCGGAAGGCCAAAACCTTCCGGGGATTTGTTCAGGGATTAGTTACGCAGACGCGGGGCCTGAAGTTGTTTGCGGATGGTCTGCGCCAGCTCATCCATGGATGGCTGTTCAGGATGTTCATCCTGCAATTCGCTACTTAGCTGGGCTTCAGCCAGGTAGGTATGAACCGGTAGGCCGTTATCGTCCTCCATCACCACGTGATACCACGGAGCGGCGCGAAGCTCGTCATTCACCGCCAGCTCATCAGGCGACGGTTCAGAGAGCGAATAAACCGGGTCGATATCCACGACCACTCCGAGATAACCTAACAGGGAATGGCGGACCTGCTGGCCGATACCGAATTTGCTGGCAATCATAGTCACCTCCCGGGAAATCTTTACCTTTGATATAAGGGTAAAATTCCACATTTCAAGTTACATGACGCGACAGGCAAACCCTTTCAGATATAGCCCTTCCGGGTAGGTAGCGATCACCGGATGATCGGCTGCCTGACGGAACTGCTCTATAAATTGTACATCACGACCGGCATCAATTGCGGCATCCGCGATGATTTTCTGAAATAAATCGCTGGTCATCAGACCGGAACAGGAGAAAGTCAGGAGAACTCCGCCTTCATTCAGCAACTGAATCGCCAGCATGTTGATGTCTTTATAGCCACGACACGCGCCCATCAACTGGCTTTTATTCTCAACAAACTTCGGCGGGTCCATCACGATAACGTCAAATTTTTCACCGCGATCGCGATAAGTACGCAGCAATTTAAAGACATCATCACGGACAAACTCAGCCTTGCTCAGATCCAGTTTGTTCAGCTCAACATTCTGCCGTGCAATATCCAGCGCTTCCTGGGAGGTATCAACGCTGACAACCTGGCTGCAACCGCCCATCAATGCCGATACGGCGAAACCACCGGTATAGGAAAAACAGTTCAGTACGCGTTTATTTTCAACGTAGCGGCGGGTAGCCAGGCGGCTATCACGCTGGTCCAGGTAGTAACCCGTTTTGTGCCCGTGCTGAATGTCCACCAGCAGCTTCATGCCGTGTTCTTCAATCGGCAGCAGGGCAGGCGGTAGCTCTCCGGTAACGGGGCCCTGGGTCAGTTCCATCCCTTCTTTTTTACGTACCGCAACGTCGCTGCGATCGTAAATTGCACATTCCGGGTACAGTGTTTGTAGGGCGCTAATTAATGCCGCACGCTGGTATTCCGCGCCTGCGCTTAGCAGTTGCAGTACCAGAAAATTACCGAAACGATCGATAGTAATACCCGGCAGGCCATCAGATTCTCCGGCGATTAAACGATAGCTGTCGAGGCCATCTTTTTGCGCCAGCCAGTCACGCCATTTTTGCGCTTGTTGCAAACGGCGGGTAAAAAAAGCAATGTCGATAGATTCATTCGGGTCAAACGTCCAGACGCGCGCCCGGATTTGCGAAGCTGGCGAATAAGCGCCGCGTGCTAACCATTTTCCCTGATGATCAACAATATCGATGGTTTCACCGAGGTTGGCTTTACCTTCCATGCGGGCAACGGCCCCGGAAAAGACCCACGGATGGCGACGAAGTAATGATTTTTCGCGCCCTTTGGCTAACACTAAACGTACACTCATAATTTACTTTTCTGTCGATGCAAAGAAATGGGCGTCATTGTCCGGAGTTTTCCATGGATTTGCAACGCGTCCATTAAGGATAAGGAGAGCAGCAATGTCGAAAGTCTGCATAATTGCCTGGGTTTACGGGCGAGTTCAGGGCGTAGGATTTCGCTATACCACGCAGTACGAAGCGAAAAAACTCGGGTTAAGCGGCTACGCCAAAAATCTTGACGATGGCAGCGTGGAAGTGGTTGCCTGCGGTGAAGAAGGGCAGGTGGAAAAATTAATGCAGTGGTTAAAGAGTGGCGGCCCGCGTTCTGCACGTGTGGAACGGGTGCTCAGCGAGCCGCATCATCCCTCGGGGGAATTAACCGATTTTCGTATTCGTTAGATACATTTTACCGGTTTTGGCAGGCCAGCAATTTTGGTGGCTTGCTTAGCCGGACCTTTCGGAAACAGTCGGTATAAATAGCGGCTGTTACCTTTTTCTTCGCCAAATTTATTCGCCATCGCTTTTACCAGCATACGAATCGCCGGAGAAGTATTGAATTCCAGATAGAAATCACGCACAAAACGCACCACTTCCCAGTGTTCTGGTGACAGCGTAATCCCTTCGTTCTCTGCAATCACCACTGCCAGCGGCTCACTCCACTGACTGCTTTCTTTGAGATAGCCTTCGGTATCCGTTTCTATCTCTTTACCTTCGAAGATCAGCATAATTATTACTACCTTAATCAGACTGTCGGCAGTGTAACAAAAAACAAAGCCCCGCATAAAGCGAGGCTATGAAAGTGTTAGCGGGTGAGATTAATCGCGGCTGGCGAAGCCCAGAATGCTCAGCAGGCTGACGAAGATGTTGTACAGCGAAACATACAGGCTAACCGTGGCACGAATATAGTTCGTTTCACCGCCATGAATGATGTTGCTGGTTTCAAACAAGATAGCGCCAGAGGAGATCAGAATGAAGACCGCGCTGATCGCCAGATGCAGGGCAGGCAGCTGCAGGAAGATATTAGCAACCATACCAATCAGCACCACCACAATACCCGCCATCAGCATACCGCCAAGGAACGACATATCTTTGCGGGTGGTCAGCACATACGCAGAGCAGCAGAAGAACACTAACGCCGTTCCGCCCAGTGCCATAGCGATTACGTCACCCATTCCGGCAGACAGATAGGTATTCAGAATTGGTCCGAGGATATAACCCAGAAAACCGGTAAAGGCGAATGCGGAGATAATTCCGGTCGGCTTATTCGCCGTTTTATAGGTCAGGAACATCAAACCATACATACCCACCAGCGTCAGAATCAGACCCGGAGATGGCAGCATCAGCACCGTACTGGCAGTTGCGGTAATCGCCGAAAAGGCCAGCGTCAGGCTCAGCAGAAAATAGGTATTACGCAGCACCTTATGGGTGCTAAGCAGCGATGTACGGTCATGTGAAGAACTAACAATACGATCCATTGAGTCACTCTCTATGACAGATGTAATTAATTAAGCAGCATAATGATAATGCGTAAGGGCACCCAGAAGTTTTACCCATCTTTACGCATTTGATCTGGAACAGGTTTAACAGCGGATTATCAGGTCATTAAGCAAATATAACGCCCTGAGAATTTCGACAGGCAAAAGAAAAAGGGGTTAGCATTTAGCTAACCCCTTATCTTATTTGGCGGAAGCGCAGAGATTCGAACTCTGGAACCCTTTCGGGTCGCCGGTTTTCAAGACCGGTGCCTTCAACCGCTCGGCCACACTTCCGGAATGACGCGCACTATAAACATCCCGATGCGGCGTGTAAACCCCTAATTTGTTCGTTTGCCTGAAAAACAGCCAAAACCGCATTGATAGCGTGAAATAACAGCAGTTTGATCATTTCATCACCATGAATTCCTTCTCTTTTACTCGTTTAGCAACTGGCTAAACGTCCCCAATGCCCGGCAAAAGAAAAATAGGTCCATTTTTATCGCTAAAAGATAAAACCACATGGTTTGTATTGTTTTGTGCAAAAGTTTCACTACGCTTTATTAACAATACTATCTGGCGACGTGCGCCAGTGCAGAAGGATGAGCTTTCGTTTTCAGCATCTCACGTGAAGCGATGGTTTGCCTTGCTACAGGGACGTCGCTTGCCGACCATAAGCGCCCGGTGTCCTGCCGGTGTCGCAAGGAGAAGAGACGTGCGATATGAATAACGAGGAAACATTTTACCAGGCCATGCGGCGTCAGGGCGTTACCCGGCGCAGCTTTCTCAAATATTGCAGTCTGGCTGCCACCTCGCTGGGATTAGGCGCGGGAATGGCTCCGAAGATTGCCTGGGCGCTGGAGAATAAACCGCGCATTCCTGTGGTGTGGATCCACGGTCTTGAATGCACCTGCTGTACCGAATCTTTTATCCGCTCCGCTCACCCACTGGCGAAGGACGTCATTCTTTCTCTTATTTCCCTCGATTACGACGATACCTTGATGGCTGCTGCCGGAACCCAGGCGGAAGAAGTCTTTGAAGACATCATCACGCAATACAATGGCAAATATATCCTCGCAGTAGAAGGTAATCCGCCGCTGGGCGAGCAGGGGATGTTCTGTATCAGCAGCGGTCGACCGTTTATTGAGAAACTCAAACGTGCCGCTGCCGGAGCCAGTGCGATTATCGCCTGGGGAACCTGCGCATCCTGGGGCTGCGTGCAGGCCGCGCGGCCCAATCCGACGCAGGCCACACCAATCGACAAAGTGATCACCGACAAACCGATCATTAAAGTGCCGGGCTGCCCGCCGATCCCGGATGTGATGAGCGCCATCATTACTTACATGGTGACGTTTGATCGTCTGCCGGATGTCGACAGAATGGGCCGTCCATTGATGTTCTATGGTCAGCGTATTCACGATAAATGTTATCGCCGCGCTCACTTCGACGCCGGAGAGTTCGTGCAGAGCTGGGATGATGACGCTGCCCGTAAAGGTTACTGTCTGTACAAAATGGGCTGCAAAGGGCCTACCACCTATAACGCCTGTTCCTCCACACGCTGGAACGATGGCGTTTCCTTCCCGATCCAGTCTGGTCACGGCTGTCTGGGTTGTGCGGAAAATGGTTTCTGGGATCGCGGTTCATTCTACAGTCGCGTAGTCGATATTCCACAAATGGGTACTCATTCCACCGCCGACACCGTCGGTTTAACCGCGCTTGGCGTGGTGGCTGCGGCTGTTGGTGTACATGCGGTCGCCAGCGCTGTTGATCAGCGCAGACGTCATAACCAGCAACCTACAGAAACCGAACAACAGCCAGGCAATGAGGATAAACAGGCATGAGCACTCAGTACGAAACTCAGGGATACACCATCAACAATGCCGGACGCCGCCTGGTGGTCGACCCGATTACGCGCATTGAAGGCCACATGCGCTGTGAAGTGAATATTAACGATCAGAATGTGATCACCAATGCCGTCTCCTGCGGCACCATGTTTCGCGGGCTGGAGATCATTCTGCAAGGGCGCGACCCGCGCGATGCGTGGGCGTTCGTGGAACGTATCTGCGGCGTCTGTACCGGCGTACACGCTCTGGCTTCGGTCTATGCCATCGAAGATGCTATCGGCATTAAAGTGCCGGACAACGCTAATATCATCCGCAACATTATGCTGGCGACGCTCTGGTGCCATGACCATCTGGTGCACTTTTATCAGCTTGCCGGGATGGACTGGATCGATGTGTTAGATGCGTTGAAAGCCGACCCGCGGAAAACCTCCGAACTGGCGCAAAGCCTCTCCTCATGGCCGAAATCATCACCTGGCTATTTCTTCGACGTACAAAACCGCCTGAAGAAATTCGTTGAAGGCGGCCAGTTGGGGATCTTCCGCAATGGCTACTGGGGGCACCCGCAGTACAAACTGCCGCCAGAAGCCAACCTGATGGGCTTTGCCCACTATCTCGAAGCTCTCGATTTCCAGCGTGAGATCGTCAAAATCCACGCGGTCTTTGGCGGTAAAAACCCACATCCAAACTGGATTGTTGGCGGGATGCCGTGCGCTATCAACATTGACGAAAGTGGCGCGGTCGGGGCGGTCAATATGGAGCGCCTGAATCTGGTGCAGTCGATCATTACCCGCACGGCGGATTTCATTAATAACGTGATGATCCCCGACGCTTTAGCCATCGGTCAATTCAACAAACCGTGGAGCGAAATCGGCACTGGTCTTTCTGATAAATGTGTCCTCAGTTACGGGGCGTTCCCGGATATTGCCAACGACTTTGGCGAGAAAAGTCTGCTAATGCCTGGCGGCGCGGTGATCAACGGCGACTTCAACAATGTGCTGCCAGTGGATTTAGTCGATCCGCAGCAGGTGCAGGAATTTGTCGATCACGCCTGGTATCGTTATCCCAACGATCAGGTCGGGCGTCATCCGTTCGATGGTATTACCGACCCGTGGTACAACCCTGGCGATGTCAAAGGCAGCGATACCAACATTCAGCAGCTGAATGAACAGGAACGCTACTCGTGGATCAAAGCGCCACGCTGGCGCGGTAACGCGATGGAAGTGGGGCCGCTGGCACGCACATTGATCGCTTATCACAAAGGCGATGCTGCGACCGTTGAGTCGGTCGATCGCATGATGTCGGCGTTGAACCTGCCGCTTTCCGGCATCCAGTCAACGTTGGGCCGCATTTTGTGCCGCGCGCACGAAGCGCAGTGGGCCGCAGGTAAGTTGCAGTATTTCTTCGACAAGCTGATGACCAACCTGAAAAACGGCAATCTTGCCACCGCCTCCACGGAAAAATGGGAACCTGCAACCTGGCCGACAGAGTGCCGTGGTGTCGGTTTTACCGAAGCGCCGCGCGGGGCGTTAGGCCACTGGGCTGCCATTCGCGATGGCAAGATTGATCTCTACCAGTGTGTGGTGCCGACCACCTGGAACGCCAGCCCGCGCGACCCCAAAGGGCAAATTGGCGCTTATGAAGCGGCGCTGATGAACACCAAAATGGCGATCCCCGAGCAACCGCTGGAGATCCTGCGTACTCTGCACAGCTTTGACCCGTGCCTCGCCTGTTCAACACACGTGCTGGGCGACGACGGTAGCGAGCTGATCTCCGTGCAGGTGCGTTAACAGCGAAGGAGAATCATCATGCAACAGAAAAGCGACAACGTTGTCAGTCACTATGTCTTTGAAGCACCCGTGCGGATATGGCACTGGCTGACGGTGTTATGCATGGCGGTGTTGATGGTCACCGGTTACTTTATCGGCAAGCCGCTGCCTTCGGTCAGCGGTGAGGCGACGTATCTGTTTTATATGGGCTACATCAGGTTAATTCACTTCAGCGCCGGGATGGTTTTTACCGTGGTCTTGCTGATGCGGATCTACTGGGCTTTTGTCGGCAATCGCTACTCACGCGAGCTGTTTATCGTGCCGGTATGGCGTAAAAGCTGGTGGCAGGGCGTGTGGTATGAAATCCGCTGGTATCTGTTTCTGGCAAAACGTCCGAGTGCCGATATAGGCCATAACCCCATCGCTCAGGCGGCAATGTTCGGCTATTTCCTGATGTCCGTCTTTATGATCATCACCGGTTTTGCGTTGTACAGCGAACACAGCCAGTACGCTATTTTCGCGCCGTTCCGTTATGTGGTGGAATTTTTCTACTGGACGGGCGGCAACTCAATGGACATTCACAGCTGGCATCGGCTGGGGATGTGGCTGATTGGCGCGTTTGTGATCGGTCATGTCTACATGGCGCTGCGCGAAGACATCATGTCCGACGACACAGTGATCTCCACCATGGTCAACGGCTACCGTAGCCACAAATTTGGCAAAATAAGTAACAAGGAGCGTTCATGAGCGAGCAACGCGTGGTGGTAATGGGGCTGGGCAATCTGCTGTGGGCCGATGAAGGCTTCGGCGTGCGGGTGGCGGAACGCCTGTATGCTCATTACCACTGGCCCGATGAAGTCGAGATTGTTGATGGCGGCACTCAGGGACTGAACTTGCTGGGGTATGTCGAAAGCGCCAGCCACTTGCTGATTCTCGACGCCATTGATTACGGGCTGGAACCCGGAACGCTACGAACGTATGCCGGAGAACGCATTCCGGCCTATCTCAGCGCGAAGAAAATGAGCCTGCACCAGAACAGTTTCTCCGAAGTACTGGCGCTGGCAGATATCCGCGGAAATCTGCCAGCACATATTGCCCTCGTCGGCCTGCAACCCGCGATGCTCGACGACTACGGCGGTAGCCTGAGCGAACTGGCTCGGGAGCAACTGCCCGCCGCGGAACAGGGGGCGCTGGCGCAACTGGCTGCGTGGGGAATTGAGCCGCAACCGGCTAATGAATCGCGCTGTCTCAATTATGACTGTCTGTCGATGGAAAACTACGAAGGCGTTCGCTTGCGCCAGTACCGGATGACGCTGGAGGAGCAGGAATGAGCAACGACACGCCATTTGATGCGTTGTGGCAACGTATGCTGGCGCGCGGCTGGACGCCGATCAGTGAATCCCGTCTTGACGACTGGCTTACGCAAGCGCCAGACGGTGTGGTGTTATTAAGCAGTGACCCGAAACGCACGCCAGAGGTCAGCGATAATCCGGTAATGATTGGCGAATTACTGCGCGAGTTTCCTGATTATACATGGCAGGTAGCGATTGCCGACCTTGAGCAAAGCGAAGCCATCGGTGATCGTTTTGGCGTATTTCGTTTTCCCGCCACACTGGTTTTTACCGGTGGTAGCTATCGCGGCGTGCTGAATGGTATTCACCCGTGGGCGGAACTGATAAACCTGATGCGCGGGCTTATTGAACCGCAACAGGAGCGTGCCTTATGAGCGAAACTTTTTTCCATCTACTGGGGCCCGGAACGCAGCCTGATGATGATAGTTTTAGCATGAATCCACTGCCGATTACCTGTCAGGTGAATGATGAACCGAGTATGGCGGCCCTGGAGCAATGTGCTCATAGCCCGCAGGTGATTGCGCTATTAAACGAGTTACAACATCAACTAAGCGAACGCCAGCCGCCGCTGGGTGAGGTGCTGGCAGTCGATCTGTTCAATCTCAACGCCGACGATCGTCACTTTATCAATACGCTTCTCGGGGAAGGGGAAGTGTCAGTGCTCATTCAGCAGGCTGATGGTAGTGAAAGTGAAATTCAGGAGGCGATCTTCTGCGGATTATGGCGGGTTCGCAGACGTCGCGGTGAACAGTTGCTGGAGGACAAACTGGAGGCTGGCTGCGCGCCGCTGGCATTGTGGCAGGCGGCAACGCAAAACGTCTTGCCGACAGATTCGCTGTTACCGCCGCCCATTGATGGCCTGATGAATGGCCTACCGTTGGCGCATGAATTACTGGCACATGTACGTAATCCTGACGCGCAGCCGCACAGCATTAATCTGACGCAATTACCTATCAGCGAGGCTGATCGGCTTTTTCTCTCACGTCTCTGTGGGCCGGGAAATATTCAGATTCGCACCATTGGCTACGGCGAGAGCTATATCAACGCGACCGGCCTGCGGCATGTCTGGCATTTACGCTGTACGGACACCTTAAAAGGCCCGTTACTTGAGAGTTATGAAATCTGCCCAATACCGGAAGTGGTGCTGGCAGCGCCAGAAGATTTGGTCGACTCTGCGCAGCGGCTTAGTGAGGTATGTCAGTGGCTGGCGGAAGGTGCATCGACGTAAAAAGACGGTAAGTATCGCTTTCAGGCTTATGAATATCGCAATCGGCGAATACCTCTGGTCGTAGAGTTTCAGGATAAAGAGGGAGATCTACCATTAACGGATTATTTTTCTCTCTTCGCCTACAGGAGTGCGCATGTGGGATGTCATTGATTTATCGCGCTGGCAGTTTGCTCTGACCGCGCTGTATCACTTTTTATTTGTACCCCTTACCCTGGGGCTGATTTTTTTGCTGGCTATCATGGAAACCATTTACGTGGTCACCGGCAAAACAATCTACCGCGATATGACGCGCTTCTGGGGTAAGCTCTTCGGTATCAACTTTGCTCTTGGCGTGGCTACCGGCCTGACCATGGAGTTTCAGTTTGGTACTAACTGGTCATTCTATTCCAACTATGTGGGCGATATTTTTGGCGCACCGCTGGCGATGGAAGCATTAATGGCCTTCTTCCTCGAATCCACCTTTGTCGGGCTGTTCTTCTTCGGCTGGCAACGGCTGAATAAATACCAGCACCTGCTGGTGACGTGGCTGGTGGCGTTCGGTTCAAATCTCTCTGCGTTGTGGATATTGAATGCCAACGGTTGGATGCAATACCCGACCGGTGCGCATTTTGATATCGACACCCTTCGTATGGAAATGACCAGCTTCAGCGAGCTGGTCTTTAACCCGGTCAGCCAGGTGAAATTTGTGCACACCGTAATGGCGGGCTACGTGACCGGGGCCATGTTTATTATGGCGATCAGCGCCTGGTATTTACTGCGCGGACGGGAGCGCGATGTTGCATTACGCTCGTTTGCCATCGGTTCCGTCTTCGGTACTCTGGCGATTATCGGTACGCTGCAACTCGGAGACAGTTCTGCGTATGAAGTCGCGCAAGTACAACCGGTAAAACTGGCGGCAATGGAAGGGGAGTGGCAAACGGAACCTGCACCTGCACCGTTCCATGTAGTTGCCTGGCCGGAACAGGATCAAGAGCGTAACGCCTTTGCCATCAAAATTCCTGCGCTGCTAGGGATCCTCGCCACTCACTCATTAGATAAACCCGTGCCGGGTCTGAAAAATTTGATGGCTGAAACCTACCCACGCTTGCAACGCGGACGTATGGCCTGGCTGTTAATGCAGGAAATATCGCAAGGCAATCGTGAGCAGCATGTGTTGCGGGCATTCCGGGAGCTGGAAGGCGACCTTGGTTACGGCATGTTGCTCTCCCGCTATGCGCCGGATATGAACCATGTCACAGCTGCACAGTACCAGGCGGCGATGCGTGGCGCGATACCTCAGGTTGCGCCGGTATTCTGGAGTTTCCGCATCATGGTGGGCTGTGGTTCTCTGCTGCTACTGGTGATGCTGATTGCGCTTGTCCAGACGCTGCGTGGCAAAATCGACCAGCATCGCTGGGTACTGAAAATGGCGCTCTGGAGTTTGCCGCTGCCGTGGATTGCGATTGAAGCCGGGTGGTTTATGACCGAGTTTGGTCGTCAGCCGTGGGCGATACAGGACATCTTACCGACATACTCCGCGCACTCCGCTTTAACCACAGGACAACTGGCTTTCTCACTGATCATGATCGTAGGGCTTTACACCCTGTTCTTAATCGCCGAAGTCTACCTGATGCAGAAATATGCCCGTCTGGGGCCGAGCGCGATGCAGAGTGAACAACCGACGCAGCAACAGGGGTAAAGGAGAAAATCATGTTTGATTATGAAACATTGCGCTTCATCTGGTGGCTGCTGATTGGCGTGATCCTGGTGGTCTTTATGATCTCCGATGGATTTGACATGGGGATCGGCTGTCTGCTGCCGCTGGTGGCGCGTAATGATGATGAACGCCGGATAGTGATAAACAGCGTTGGCGCGCACTGGGAAGGCAATCAGGTCTGGTTAATCCTCGCAGGTGGGGCATTATTTGCCGCCTGGCCCAGAGTGTATGCAGCGGCGTTTTCCGGCTTTTATGTGGCGATGATTCTGGTGCTGTGCTCGCTGTTCTTCCGCCCGCTAGCCTTTGATTATCGCGGAAAAATCGCCGATGCACGTTGGCGTAAAATGTGGGATGCCGGACTGGTCATCGGCAGTCTGGTGCCGCCGGTAGTCTTCGGTATTGCCTTCGGCAACTTGCTGCTCGGCGTGCCGTTTGCCTTCACACCGCAATTACGCGTGGAATATCTCGGCAGTTTTTGGCAACTGCTGACGCCATTCCCTTTATTGTGCGGATTGCTCAGCCTTGGGATGGTGATTTTGCAAGGTGGCGTCTGGTTACAACTAAAAACTGTTGGTGTGATTCATCTGCGTTCACAGCTGGCGACCAAACGCGCCGCACTGCTGGTGATGCTGTGCTTTTTGCTGGCGGGTTACTGGCTGTGGGTCGGTATTGATGGCTTTGTACTGCTCGCCCAGGATGCTAACGGTCCTTCCAATCCGTTAATGAAACTGGTGGCAGTGCTACCTGGTGCCTGGATGAATAATTTCGTCGAATCGCCCGTTCTGTGGATCTTCCCGCTGCTGGGGTTCTTCTGCCCATTGCTGACGGTGATGGCGATTTATCGTGGTCGCCCGGGGTGGGGATTTTTGATGGTGTCATTGATGCAATTTGGCGTGATTTTCACGGCAGGCATCACGCTGTTCCCCTTCGTCATGCCGTCAAGCGTGAGTCCGATCTCCAGCCTGACGTTGTGGGACAGCACTTCCAGCCAGTTGACGCTGAGCATTATGTTGGTAATCGTGCTGATATTTTTGCCCATTGTGTTGCTCTACACTCTCTGGAGCTACTACAAAATGTGGGGGCGCATGACAACAGAAACTCTCCGCCGTAACGAAAACGAGTTGTACTAAGGAGCAGGAACAATGTGGTATTTACTTTGGTTCGTCGGCATTTTGTTGATGTGTTCGCTCTCCACCCTTGTGTTGGTATGGCTGGACCCGCGTCTGAAAAGTTAACGAACGTAAGCCTGATGAGGCGCATTAGCGTCGCATCAGGCAATCAATAATGTCGGATATGAAAAGCGGAAACATATCGATGAAAGCGATCTTGATCCCATTCTTATCTCTTCTGATTCCGTTCACCCCGCAATCTGCATTCGCTCAGAGTGAGCCGGAGCTGAAGCTGGAAAGTGTGGTGATTGTCAGTCGTCATGGTGTGCGTGCCCCAACCAAGGCCACGCAACTGATGCAGGATGTCACCCCAGACGCATGGCCAACATGGCCGGTAAAACTGGGGTGGCTGACACCGCGCGGTGGTGAGCTAATCGCTTATCTCGGACATTACCAACGCCAGCGTCTGGTGGCTGACGGATTGCTGGCGAAAAAGGGGTGCCCGCAGCCTGGTCAGGTCGCGATTATTGCTGATGTCGACGAGCGTACCCGTAAAACAGGCGAAGCCTTCGCCGCCGGGCTGGCACCTGACTGTGCAATAACCGTACATACCCAGGCAGATACGTCCAGTCCCGATCCGTTATTTAATCCTCTAAAAACTGGCATTTGCCAACTGGATAACGCGAACGTGACTGACGCGATCCTCAGCAGGGCAGGAGGGTCAATTGCTGACTTTACCGGGCATCGGCAAACGGCGTTTCGCGAACTGGAACAGGTGCTTAATTTCCCACAATCAAACTTGTGCCTTAACCGTGAGAAACAGGACGAAAGCTGTTCATTAACGCAGGTATTGCCATCGGAACTCAAGGTGAGCGCCGACAATGTCTCATTAACCGGTGCGGTAAGCCTGGCGTCAATGCTGACGGAGATATTTCTCCTGCAACAAGCACAGGGAATGCCGGAGCCGGGGTGGGGAAGGATCACCGATTCACACCAGTGGAACACCTTGCTAAGCCTGCATAACGCGCAGTTTTATTTGCTACAACGCACGCCAGAGGTTGCCCGCAGTCGTGCCACCCCGTTGTTGGATTTGATCATGACAGCGTTGATGCCCCATCCACCGCAAAAACAGGTGTATGGTGTGACATTACCCACTTCAGTGCTGTTTATCGCCGGACACGATACTAATCTGGCAAATCTCGGCGGCGCACTGGAGCTCAACTGGACGCTTCCAGGTCAGCCGGATAACACACCGCCAGGTGGTGAACTGGTGTTTGAACGCTGGCGTAGGCTAAGTGATAACAGCCATTGGATTCAGGTTTCGATGGTCTTCCAGACTTTACAGCAGATGCGTGATAAAACGCCGCTATCATTAAATACGCCGCCCGGAGAGGTGAAACTGACCCTGGCAGGATGTGAAGAGCGAAATGCGCAGGGCATGTGTTCGTTGGCCGGTTTTACGCAAATCGTGAATGAAGCACGCATACCGGCGTGCAGTTTGTAATGCATAAAAAAAGAGCATTCAGTTACCTGAATGCTCTGAAGCTGATGACAAACGAAGAACTGTCTGATGCGTAGGCCGGAAAAGGCGTTCACGCCGCATCCGGCCACCTTACCTTCAGTTTTACTCTTTCTCGGAGTAACTATAACCGTAATAGTTATAGCCATAACTGTAAGCGGTGCTGGCGCGTTTAATCACACCATTGAGGATTGCGCCTTTAATATTAACGCCAGCCTGTTCCAGACGCTGCATTGACAAGCTCACCTCTTTGGCGGTGTTCAAGCCAAAACGCGCAACCAGCAGGCTGGTGCCGACAGAGCGCCCCACGACCGCAGCATCGCTCACCGCCAGCATCGGCGGCGTATCGACAATCACCAGATCGTAATGGTCGTTCGCCCATTCCAGTAATTGACGCATCCGATCGCGCATCAGCAGTTCAGACGGGTTAGGTGGCACCTGACCGCGAGTAATCACATCAAAGCCTCCTTTGCCAAAATGCTGGATCACTTTGTTGAGCTCATCTTTCCCTGCCAGATATTCCGACAAGCCATGTTCATTACTCACGGTAAACAGGTTATGCGAATAACCACGACGTAAGTCGGCATCAATAAATAACACTTTTTGATCGGACTGGGCGATCACCGCCGCCAGAGTTGAACTGACGAACGTTTTACCACTGTCTGGCGTCGCACCGGTGATCATCAGAATGTTATTCTCTGTCTCCATCATAGCGAAGTGCAGACTGGTTCGTAGCGCACGTACGGCTTCCACAGCAGAATCCGCCGGGTTATCCACCGCCAGGAAGGGGATATTTTTAGTACGATGGCGCTGCTGATTAGAAAATAAATTTTTCTTACGCAGACGGGTACGCTTATCCAGCCACTCGGACATCGGGATAGTGGCATAAACGCTGATGCCGTGCTCTTCCAGTTGTTCCGGTGCTTCTACACCACGACGCAACATCGCACGCGCCAGCACGGCACCCACCGAAATAAACAGGCCAAGAATAAAACCAAGCACCACATTCAACGCTTTTTTGGGTTTCACTGGCTGTGGCTGAGTGACTGCCGGGTCGATAATCCGCACGTTACCAATCGCACTGGATTTCGAAATACTCAGCTCCTGCTGGCGGTTAAGTAATTGCAGATATACCGCACGACCCGCTTCTACGTCACGGCTTAAACGTAGCACTTCCTGTTGAGTGGAAGGCATTGCCGATACCCGCTTATTCAGGCGTTTGCGTTCTTGCTCCAGCGTCTGGCGTTTTTCCAGCAGCGCACGATAAGTTGGGTGATCTTTCTTATACAGCTGGGAGATCTCTGCCTCGCGGAAGGTCAGCTCATTGAGTTGATTATCAACGTTAACAATCTGCTCAAGAACGGCTTTGGCTTCCAGGTTAAGGTCAACCGAATCGCGCTGCTGGCGATAAACGTTGAGTTTTTCTTCCGCCTGGTCCAGCTCGCTGCGCACTTCTGGCAACTGGCGCTGTAAGAATTCAAGGCTTTGTGAATCCTGCGCCGCCTGGCGAGCGATATTCTGTTGCAAATAGTTGTTAGCGATGCTGTTCAGAATACGAGTAATCAACTGGGGATCATCACCGGTCATGGTAAGTTCCAGCATCCCGCTTTCTTTACTGCGTTCGCTAACGGTAAAGGTTTCCTGCAACGCGTTAATCGCTTCCAGTTCGGTACGCTGGCTCAGGACAAACTGCGTTCCTGGTTTGGCCTTAATGTCCGCGATAGTCAGCGCAACGCCGTCTTTTTCCAGACGCTGGCCGACCATACCATTGACGGTGAACCCTTCACCTTCCAGCGTATAGTGGCCGTTTTCCCCAACTGTGAGTGTCAGTTGCTGATCCTGACCATTCAGTTGTGGGATGTGCATCCAGCTGATCGCCAGCTCACCTGGTTTCTCTTTGGTTAATCTCGCCCAGCCGCGACCCACAATCGGAAAATACTTCTGCTCAACCATGTCGCGCAGATTCAGTTCAGCAATGGTTTTACCGAGAATCATGCGCGATTGCAGCAGTTGGATCTCCGGTGCTGACTCGGGCGATGAGTTAGGGATCATATCGCTCAGGCCGCTGAGAATGGCGTTGCCCTGTTTCTGCTCAACCTGGACCAGAGTATCTGCCTGATAAATTGGCGTGCTTAACAGCGAGTAAGCGACAGCGATCAGCGTGAACAACGCTGTCACGCTGATAATAAACTTACGGTGATCCCATAACTCGCCGACCAGACGAAGCAGATCGATCTCATTCTCCTGAGTGCTGCCTGGTGGCGTATTCATATTTTTAGTTGTCATCGTATTTTATAAACTCAAATTACCGGCTAAGGCGCTTCGCCCATTCCTGACTGGCGCGCTCCAACATGCCGTAAACATGTTCAAATGCGTCCTGGCTTTTACGATAGGGATCCGGGATCTCTTTCTGTTCCAGCCATTGCCCAAACAGCATTGTCTTCCCGCGGACCTCGGGAGCGATTGCCGTAACCTGAGCAATATGTTCCGACTCCATTGCCAGAATCAGATCGTAATTTCGTGCCATCTCAGCAGTAAGCTTACGTCCGGCATGTCCTTCAAGAGATACGCCATGATTAGCGGCAACATCTGCCGCTGTTGCATCTGCAGGGTGCTTTACCAGACCATGAACACCTGCCGATTTGACTTTTACGCCTGGCAGACGTTTACGCAGCAAGCGCTCGCCAATGGGCGAACGGCAAATGTTGCCGGTACAAACCACCAGGATTGAGTTAAATTTTAGTTGGGCCATGTTTGAATCCACCGTGAAGTCTCTGTCAGGTCATGCACCCCGGAAATCGTCGGTACCAGCAGAGAAATCACACGGTTCCAACGAGCCAGCGGCGCGGTAGTGACATAAACAATGTCGTAAGGTTCAAGCTGGAATTCCGTTCCGAGTATCATTGCCGATGCGTCCTTCGCATTCAGCTGATAAATATTGGCGATTTTGCCATTCTGCTTGTTTTGCGTTGCACGAATAACAAAAATCCCCGTCGCATCAGCGACATCCTGATTCATACCCTCAGCGTTACCCAGTGCTTCCGCCAGGGTCATACCGCTGCGGTCCATTTTCAACGTGCTCTGTTTACCCACTTCACCCATCACGAAGACTTTCAGATCATCGTTGCGCGGAATAAATAAAATATCGCCCGGGTGCAGCAGTTTGTTCTGGCGCAAGTCGCCACGCTGCATCAGCGCATAGAGGTTCACTTTGGTCTTTACGCCATTCTGGGTGAGCACCACGTTGCGCCAGTCTGCATCTGCGGTCAGACCGCCCGCGGCGTTAATCGCATCCATGATGGTCAGAGGAATATTGGTAATCGGCTGCTGACCCGATTTGCTGACTTCGCCGGTGACGTACGCTTTTTGCGATCGGAACGCCGCGACGCTGACATCGACTTGCGGGCTTTCAATGACTGAGTCCAGACGCGCTGTAATCTCGTTGCGTACTTGGGTAAGCGTTTTCCCGGCCACTTTCAGGCGACCAATATAAGGGTAGAAAATTGCACCATCAGCGTTAACCCAGTTGCCAGTATCACTGGCGCTACGGTATTGCCCTGCGGGTGTGGTTAGTTCCGGGTGATCCCAGACCGTCACCATCAACACATCACCAATGCCGATACGATATTCATAGTTCGCGATTTGCTGCTCCAGCTCCGGGTTAGCCTGCGACATAATCGGTTTGGCGCGCAGCTGATCAATCAATCCTGGCGTGACGGGATAGATATTGACCATTTTGTCCAGGTCATACTGATTGTCAGGTAGCTCAATGACATCCTTATTACTGGTCGATAAATTCTGACCAGGAACAAGGGTACATGCTGTCAAAGACAGAACAGCCAATGTCAGTACCGAAAACTTAAAAATGTTCTTTTTCATTGGTTTATATTTATCAGTCATTGTAATGTTATGAATTACGTCAGGTTATTGTCCAACCGGTACTTCTCGCTCTGCCGTCATTGGATAGAGCTGGTATTTGCGTGACAGCATTTGTCCACCGTCACGCGTCAATGGTGTCCACGAAACCACCGCGCGGTTGCGGTTAGGTCCAATGGTCATCAAGTCGAACGGAATCGAGATATAAAACCCTTTACTAAAGCCGCCTTCGCCGTAGTCATCTTTAGATACGTTACTGATTGCCGCCCATACCCCTACCGCCACGCCGCTGTCAAAGCGTTTGGCGACGTCGATCGTTGCGCCTTTATCTTTTGCCAGATATTGCCCAACGCTAAGTTTCATCAGTACGCCATTGAGCGTCGGCGGGTTCCAGTAAGCCGTCACGAAACCTGTTGGCGTGGAATAATCGGTGAAGCGCATCATGTTGTCCCAGTCACGCTGTTTCACGTAGTTAACGTCCACCCCCAGCGCCCAGCTGGCATCGAGCGGGCGATAAAGCAGCTCGGAACCAACACCGGCATACATCGTTTCCAGATAACCGCCGTACACCTGGCCATAGAAACCGTTGCCTAAGTCGGCAAAATAGTTCGCCTGCAAGTTGTTGAGATAAACGTCATTGCGAACGTAGTCACGGATATGCGTGCGCACGCGGGGGAGGGTAGAGTCCGCGGGTAACAGCGAAGACTTAAACTTGTCGTAGTTGTTGTAAATATTGGTGAAAATACCGCCATCAAGCAGCAGGTGATCGGTAAACCAGTAGCGGGCGCTGGACATCAGCCCCAACTGGAACATATAGAAATCTTCCGGGCCGCCCAGCGACTGTGAAAGTGTTGGGTTGAAAGAGTAGCTAAAGCGATCTTCACGAATACGGTAGCCCCGACCAAAGGCAGAAAGATCTTCAGCTTCAACACGTTGTTGTTGCAGTGGCTCTGCTTTACCAGGCGCGGTACCGGCGAGCTGTTTGCGCAGGCTGGCTACGTCGGTTTCGGTAGTCACCATCGCCATATGCTCGCGCTTTTGCGTCACGCTAATCTTCTCAACGCCTTGCGGCAGGTTATTCACCAGAATCCGGTTGGCACGATCGACCGCTTCACGAGAGTCACGGTATTTGTATTGCTGACCAGACATATACAGCGTCTTATCGCGCAGCTGAATTTCTGGCGCGTCAAAGCCCGCGTTATACTTCAACGCGGTAAGTTGGTTCGCTACTGTGGTGTACTGCAATCCTTCAGATTCCGGCGCAGGTTGATACGCCGGTTTTGGCGTATCGCGCAGGGCAGGGCGCAGATCGTTGAAATTGGTCCGTAACGTGAAGCCAAACATCAACGTGTTACCGCGTTCATAACTCAGGTTGAGATCTGCCCAGCTGGCAGCGCGATAAACTGCGCCGACGTTGAAATGGCTTGCCTGAGGCAGTTTGCCAGCGAAATCATTCTGGTAATTGTTGCCGTCGTATTCGAGTTTCAGACGCAGGGGATTCCACGGCGTTTGATACTCAATACCGCCAAAAATAGAGGCTGGACCACGAAAGATATCGCTAAAGCTGATATCTCCCGCATCGTGAGACTCTGCGCGATGGCAATATTTATCGCTTACCCGACAAAACGGGTTGGTAATATTGCCCGCATTACCGGCGTAGCCCCAGGCCATCCCGAGGGTGAAATCGAACGGGCCGGCTTGTTTGCTGGCGACCAGATATTCACCGTCAAACAGACCTGTACCAGCAATATCGCGTTTACCAAACGCCACTTGCGGTAGCCAGTAACCTTCTTCCCACAGGCGAAGTTTAAAATCGAAAGATTTGTCTTTGTATGACTGATCGCCGCTGAAATCTTCCCACTGGCTATATTTGCGTGTGCGCACATCCGTATAACGAATGGTGCCTTCCAGCCATGGGAACAGCGCCACGGACGTGGAGTAGAAACGGTATTGATCGTTATCCCGGTAGTTGACGCTGAATTCACCTTCCGGTGCGATGCGCGCATTTGGCATCTGCAACAATCCTGTGCCGCCAAAGTCTGATTGCGACGACCCCAGCGGATCCGGGTAGGTTAATACTTCAGCATGACAGGCACTGGAGACGGCAATGGCCAGGCAGCTTAAAAGATAAGAGTTCTTCTTCATCAGTCAGGAACACGTTGCGTTAAAACAGACACAATCTGGTCATTTAAATCAGCATATTTTTCGGGCAGTACATGCGCAGAAAAGCCCAACCAAAGCTGGCTGCCAGGCGGTGGTTCCACATGTCTTTTATTCCACAGGGCAACAGGGGCGACGACAGTCTCACCCTCAGGCGTAATCACCATAACGTTATTCTTGTCCGCGCCTGCAAGGCGGGGGTGATCTTGCAGATAATCGGTAACGCTACGGCCTGCCTGCCAGGGCAATTGCCCAGCCCCAGAAACCGCACCCAGCAGAGTAATAGTCACCGGACGCTGTACGGTATAGAGCGTATAGTCCCCGACCAGCGGGGGATTGCTGTTCTCATCCACTCGTACAAAATCAGGGTCCAGTTTGACCGGTAAGCGACCAGTGATATTGAGATTGAGTAACTGCTGGCGCACGGATTTAATCGTTGCCGCCACATCGTCGTCAGCTTCTGCTTCCCAGGAAGCAAGCTGTGCCATGACATGTTGGTAGTCTTTAAGCGCTTTAGCTTTCGCCGCGGAGTCGGTCAGCAAGACTCCAGGCCACCAGAGGCGATCGCGCAGTTGCGGTTGTGTCACCAACTGGACAACATTCTCCACGGGGCCAACGGAAAGGGGCTGTTGTTCGCCAGGCAGATAAATAGTCACCGTTCCTTGCGCAAAGGCATGGGGTGTCATTACGTAAAGTACGCTGGCAATGAAATACGACTGTAATTTATTCATGGTGCGGGTTTAAGAAACGTCATTTCTACGGGAATAACCCCTGCGCCTAACATTTGCCGACTTTGACGAACCTGGCCAGTAGCCGAATCGACCCAGAATGTGTTTTGCCACTGTTTTTCTGGCAGCGTGGAAGTCACCTCTTCCTGCCAGACATTACACAGCACATCGCGACCCGCAATATTCAGCGTCTCTAATCCAGCAAAGGAAAAAGTGGAACTCAGGGTCGCAGAGCGAAAATGATTGTCTTCACTCCAGAGAATATCACGCGTCCAGCGGCTGCCGTCTTTTATTGCCAGCGCGTTACGCAGAGGGTCCTGCCCGGAATTTGTCACTTCCAGCAGATTATTATTAAGTTTGACGGTTTTTAAAAGACGTCCATTGTGGGTAACCAGCATGGCGTTATCCTGGGATAACCATTTGCTTTGTTCTTGTTCTATATATCCCAGTACCACAAAGATTCGTTGCCCTTCATTAAGGCGTAAATACATCGTGGAATAAGGCAACGCCTGGATCTGCTGATCCGCTACGGTGATATCCTGATTATCGAAAAGGCTGGCGCGAAATGTATCGACCATACTTTGCTGGCTGTGTGTACATCCCGCAAGAAATAGTGCGAAAATCGATAAAATAAGAGGGCGCACCTTTAATCCTTGAAAGGTTAATTAAAAAAATGCAAATCTCTAAAGCCCGGTACGAATATCGCAACCGGGTATCATTTAACTTTAATTTTGACGCGTTAAAGCAGTATTAGCGCGTAGTGGACGTGGTGGTTGAGGTGTTATGAGAACCGCCATCGCCACTGTCATTTGCTGCAACTACTGCCAAAGTCGCCACACCAACAGCTGTTGCCACACCGACAACCGTCGCCGTGCCGACAGCGCCAGCAGCTACGCCACCGGTGGTAGCAGCAGTCGTAGTGGCACCAGTAGTGGTCGTTGTGGTGCCAGTAGTACCCGTCGTTGCCTCGGTCCCGTTTGCTGCTTCTGGTGCAGCAAACGCAGCTGGCGTCGTCAACATGAAGGCCATAAGGATTGCAGAAAGCTTGTGTTTCATAACTTTTCCTTTATTCATCGCATGGACAATACGTACGCTTGAGATCAGGATTGTCTACTTTGAGTATAACATCCTTGTGAAATCTCCCTTTCCGCATACCGTCGGTACTATATACCGCGAGTGGGAAAGGCGCGCAGAGAGAAATATAAGAATGTTAACGATTTCCCTCTGGAAATACGACTTGTGAGCATAAGATAAATCTTAGAAAAATACAAATTAAAGATAAGAAAATTGTTAAGAAAGCTATTAACTATTGTTGGTGATATAGTTTCAAACGGTACTATGATTGACTGTTAAGTAGCATTTATAACTATTAGGTGCAGAGATATTCGGCCAAATGGATTTGTTTTCTGGGGTGAAAGTAACTTTTGTTATAATGTGCGATGTTGACTATTGAGCTTTTTTAATAAAAACAGCCAGCTTTAAACAAGCTGCGTCATCTTAAGAGAGATAAACATTTGCCGCTGTTGGTCCTCGCAGGCCATTTACGCGGCAAAATTCCACGCGTAATCCTGGTATAAGCACTTCTGCGTCGCGGGGAGTGAATGCGGAAATATGGACCTGGACTTCTTTACGACCGTCGGAGGGGATAATGAATCCTTTGCCGCTTTTGCGATCAAAGGTTTTGACAATTCCTGTCATTTTACGGGACAAACAAATTCCTTACTGAAAATACTGCGCTGCACTATACGGGGTTAATAAAATAAAGCCAGCGATATTTAAGACCGCCGGACGGCTAAAATAAAAATTGCTTAATCTCAATTATCATGCGTTAATAGCTGCGTCGGTTTGAAAGACAGACAGCATACAAAGTAGTTTACTAAAGCAGTTCTCATTATCAGGCATTATCCCCTTCTTTTGAGTCTCTCTCCTGAACACTAAGTAGTTTCTGTATTAAAGCCCTGTTTGCCGAAAGGCCCAAAATGAAGGAAGTAAAATATGTCTAATAAAATGACTGGTTTAGTAAAATGGTTTAACGCAGATAAAGGTTTTGGCTTTATCACTCCTGATGATGGCAGCAAAGACGTTTTCGTCCATTTCACCGCCATCCAGAGCAATGAATTCCGCACGCTGAACGAAAATCAGAAAGTTGAATTTTCTATTGAGCAGGGGCAACGTGGTCCCGCGGCAGCGAACGTTGTTACGCTCTAAGGTTGCCGTTATTACTCAACATCTCCATTTCCGCTGTCCATGTTGTCATGGTTCACAGTACCGCACATCGGCATTCGATGTGACGGAGCGAAATCCTTTAGGGGCAAAGTGTATTTTTTGTAAATCGACGATGATCACCTTTGATAACGTCGCGCTGCAAATACGCACTGACCATGCGCCGCTGGATTTCACAAAATAAGATCAGGCTCCCTCGTGGAGCCTTTTTTATATCTGCCTTATTTTTCTTCAACGCTGTATGTATAGTAAGCGATAACCTGTTGATTATTGAATCTTTAGGGGAGATGGCTTATAACATTTCTTACCTGACCAGGGTACCGGGAACCAACACCTTACTGGCGTGTTGCTGTCTTTTAAGACCAGAAGAGGTTAACAGTGAATAT
This sequence comes from Escherichia sp. MOD1-EC5189, assembly GCF_002966045.1. Taxonomy (NCBI): domain Bacteria; kingdom Pseudomonadati; phylum Pseudomonadota; class Gammaproteobacteria; order Enterobacterales; family Enterobacteriaceae; genus Escherichia; species Escherichia sp. MOD1-EC5189. Next base: position 129,855 of record NZ_PTRX01000002.1, read on the forward strand.
TGAAGAGTTAAAAAAACAAGCCGAAACGGAAATCGCTGACTTTATCGCGCAAAAAATCGCCGAGCTGAACAAGAATACAGGGAAAGAAGTCTCTGAAATTCGCTTCACCGCACGAGAAAAAATGACCGGGCTTGAAAGCTATGATGTCAAAATCAAAATAATGTGATTTTGTGAACATCACCCCGTGCGAGGTGATGTTCCGCTTGTTGCTAATTTAGTGACCAATCATTGGCGCTTGCGGAATTAAGCGTCGGTACAATTCCTCCGGCACCGGGCTTTGCCATACTCCCGCATACATTGCGTAACCAATCACCGCAAACATAATCCCCAGAACCAGTAGCGTCATTAACCAGCCAGACAACGCAAAGGCTTTTTTATTTGCCGCAGGTTTTTGCAGTGAAAAGGTCAATGTTGAGGCTACCGGACATGACTCTACGCAAGTCATACAACCGGTACATTCCACGGTTCGTACCTGAATTAATTTATCGACCGGGATCCGCGATGGGCAATTTTTTGCGCATTTGCCACAGTCGATACAACTTTCGGCATTGCGACGAATCTTAAACGGCGACAATAGCGAAACCACGCCCATCAGCGCGCCATATGGGCAAAGATAACGACACCAGGCATGGCGAATAAACAGACTGACAATCAGCAAAACGGTCACGCTGATTAATGTCGCGCTCCCCATATGACGAAAGAAATCGAGCATTTTAACGTCCATCACCACGCTGTAGGGCGACAACATAAAATAGTGAATAGCCTGAGCGGGCATCAATAACGCGATATAGAGAAAAAAACTCAACAGCAAATACTTCACGCCGCGCAGAGGAATATCCAGACAGCGGGGAAGGACAAATTGCCGACCAAACAGTTTGTTACCGAGATCGCCGATTAATTCAGAAAGCGTACCAACCGGGCATAACCATGAACAAAAGGCCTTTTTTAGTAATAGACTGATGACGATAAAAGCGACCAATAACAGCATCGCGGCGGCGTGGACGGACGGTAACTGGCCTGTTGCAAGGCTATATTTCAGATTCATCAGACCGGCAATCGGTAGCCAGCCTTCGATGCCTCCTGGCCTGGCGACAAATGTCGTACTACCTGCCGTTTCGTAATAGCGCACCCAATACCAGAACGTGATGGCAATATAAATATTAATTGCCAACAGTAATAATTGCGTCGCTTTACGCCAGGTCGTGGCATTGCGCCAGTCATTCCACGGTAATTTGCCGCCCGTCGTGCCTGGCCGCCGCTGCCAGCGGGTTCTTCTTTTCTCTGCCATGATTTTGCCAGTCCGTTAAGTTGCATACCAAATGCCACTATTCTAGTTGTTCTTAACTGGCTGATATTGATTCAAATCGCGTTCAGGTCTTTCTTATTCAACCATGCTTCCAGAGCGGCAACACTGCGTGTAATTTCTTCGTGTGGAAGGGGGGCAGATAATGGCTGCTGCTCCAGTTGTGCGCATAGCTGGCTGGCGCTACGCATTCCCAGACTCGAGCAACTGCTTTTTAGCTGATGTGCGGCACGCTTTATTTTCTCGCTTTCCTGACTGGCGCGGGCAATGTCGATGTCATCGAGAAGCGGCAGGGCATGTTGTTTAAATAATGTCAGCCATTCGTGGATCTTCTCCGTCCCCATCAACTGCGCATCTTCATTGAGTTGCGATACATCCAGCGGTTGATCGTTATTGACTTGCAGTTGAAGATAGTGCGCCAGTAACTGACCGAGCACTTCACGCGGCACCGGTTTAGGGATAATCCCGCGAAATAATGAACTGGTACGCTGGCGCAACGTTTCGTCGATGACATGGGCGCTAAAGCCAATCAAAACCAGCGACGGATATTGCTGTACCAGTTGTCGGGCAAGGGTAATACCGTCGATATCCGGCAGATCAAAATCCACCAGTGCGGCAGCAAACGGTTCGCTATTTTGCAACGTCTCTATCGCGTGCGCGGCATTGCCAACAGCAACGACCTGCGCACCACTGTTGTTCAGCATCTCAATGGTAATTCGCTGGGTTAGCGGGTTATCTTCAATTAACAGCAAACGTAAACCGTCCAGATGCACCGCCTGATTTACTGTTTTTGGCACGGGTGCCGTGGCAATACGTAACGGCAAGCGTAAACAAAAACAGCTTCCAACCTCCGGCGTGCTGGTGGCGCTGAGTTCGCCGCCCATCGCCTGGGCCAGACGGCTACTGATAGTCAGCCCCAGCCCGGTGCCGCCGCGTTTGCCGCTAACCTGAACAAATGGCTGGAAGATTTCAGCCAGTTTCGAGGGATCAATACCGCAGCCGCTGTCTTCCACTTCGACCAGCCATTGTTCGCCATCAGTGCGACTACGCAGGATAATGTGCCCTTCGTCGGTGAAACGCAGGGCGTTGCTCAACAGGTTGGTTATAACCTGACGAATACGCCGCGGATCGCCCATTAACGCAGTCGGTACATCGTCGGCAATTGCCGTTGTCAGGCGAATTGGGCGACCTTTCACCCGTCCGCTCATTAATTGCAGGGTACTTTCCAGCAGCGGGCGCGGTTCAAAGGGCTCATCGCTGACCGAAACATTCTTGCCGCCTGCTTCGATAGCCGAATAATCGAGAATATCGTTGAGGATGGTCAGCAACGATTCACCAGAGTCAGTAATTGCCCGCAAATCATCACGCTGGGCGTTAAGTGCGGGGTTATCTGCCAGCAGTTGCGCGGTGCCGAGAATACCGTACAGCGGTGTGCGGATCTCATGGCTCATTGCCGCCAGAAACGCCGATTTTGCCTGGCTGGCTTTTTCTGCTTCCGCCCGTGCCTGTCGGTGTTCTATCACCAGTTCCTGCAATTCAGCTGTACGCGCTTTGACCTGCGCCGCCAGCTGTTCGCGGTGGCGATTAAGCGCATGAACACTGCTGCGAAACGCATCCATCAGCCGCCCGATGGTGTCCAGCTCCCGCACGCCAGCGGTTTCCGGGAAAGGGGAGTTGATATCACCGTCCAGCAGTCGTTGCAGCGCCTGCGTTTGTTCGGCAAGGGGACGCGTGACTGAGCGATAAACCACGCGCCAGAGGATCAGAATCAGTGCGCAAAGAGAAACTATCCCCAGCAATAACAGGCTGTATTGCCCGCGTGCACTGGCTTTTTCCAGATGCGCCAGGCCATGCTGATTACGCAGCTCAATGGTGTCGACCAGTTGACTGACTTCGCTACTAAACTGCGCGAACTGGGCGATGTTATTTTGGGCGAGAGTTTGCAGGTGATTGCTGATTTCACTGTCCTGCTGATACAGCGCCAGCAAATCGCTATATTGGCTAACGGTAGTTAACGTTGTCGCGACCTGTGCACGAACACCGGGATCTTCAATGCGTATTTGCCGACGTTGCAGAATTTTAACCGCATTATTGAGTTGCTTTTCCAGCGTTGGCGCATTTTTCTGGATCTGTTCCAGCCCCAGATTCATCACCATTTGCTGCACCCGCAGGGCGCTAAGGCGCAGTTCATTCATCTGGTTAACGTACTCAAGATCGATATCAATCAGCCGATCAAGTGCGTTTTCTGCGGCCTGACGCTGATGTTGTTCGATCAAATCGTAAATCCCGGCCTGGGTCGCTCCGGCAGAGGTCGCCGCATTATTCGCCTGACCTTGCGCCAGGCGTGCGATCTCATCGGCAGCAGCGACTATCTGCTGGCTGAGTTGCTGTTGTTGCTGGCGCAGTTGCAAACGCTGCCCCACCAGTTCCCCTTGTTGACGTAACGAACGGGAGATCTCCTGCTCCTGTTGTTCAATAGCGGTGGTATCAAAACTTTGTTCCCGTAACGCTTGCAGCAACGCGTTAATCTTCAGGCTTTGTGCGGTGAGCATTCGCCCCTGCGCCTGCCACATCTTTTCGTTATCGGCACTGGTCAGGTTCTGGGCGGCGAAAAGTTCCCAGGCGCTGGCTTCGCTCAACTGGCGCGCCATATTCATGGTAGGAATCAATGCCTGAGTATTGTCTTTTTCCACCTGGCTGATAAAGCGCAGGTTGTACCATCCCACCAGGGTACTGGTCAGGGTTAACAGCGCCATCAGGGCAAAGCCCATCCAGAGTCTTCGGGTCAGGGTTAAATTCACGGTCAGTGTACTTAAGGTGAAAAAGGTTGAGTCGCAAAGCGGAATGCATCTAGCATAAAGCCTTATTATTGATGAGGCTATCATGCGCGTACTGCTATTGTTACTTCTTTCCCTTTTCATGTTGCCTGGTTTTTCGGCTGATAACTTGTTGCGCTGGCATGATGCGCAGCATTTCTCGGTACAACCCTCTACGCCGCTTAAAGCCAAACGTTCATGGAAACTGTGCGCGCTTTATCCCAGCCTGAAAGATTCATACTGGTTATCGTTGAACTATGGTATGCAGGAGGCTGCTCGCCGCTACGGTGTGGATTTAAAAGTGCTGGAGGCAGGCGGCTACAGCCAGTTGGCTACCCAGCAAGCACAAATCGACCAGTGCAAACAGTGGGGTGCAGAGGCCATTTTGCTCGGTAGTAGCACGACGTCATTTCCCGACCTGCAAAAGCAGGTAGCAAGTCTGCCGGTGATCGAACTGGTAAATGCTATTGATGCTCCCCAGGTTAAAAGCCGCGTTGGTGTGCCGTGGTTTCAGATGGGCTATCAACCAGGGCGATATCTGGTGCAATGGAGCCACGGAAAACCACTTAACGTGCTGTTGATGCCCGGCCCCGATAACGCCGGGGGCAGTAAGGAGATGGTAGAGGGTTTCCGCGCCGCCATTGCCGGAAGCCCGGTGCGTATTGTCGATATTGCGCTCGGCGACAACGATATTGAAATCCAGCGTAACCTGTTGCAGGAGATGTTGGAGCGCCATCCAGAAATCGACGTTGTGGCCGGAACGGCGATTGCGGCAGAGGCGGCAATGGGTGAAGGGCGCAACCTGAAAACGCCGCTGACCGTGGTGTCATTTTATCTTTCACATCAGGTGTATCGCGGACTAAAGCGGGGAAGAGTGATCATGGCTGCCAGCGATCAAATGGTCTGGCAGGGGGAACTGGCGGTTGAGCAAGCGATCAGGCAATTACAGGGACAATCGGTGTCTGATAATGTCAGCCCACCGATTTTAGTCCTGACGCCGAAAAATGCCGATCGCGAACATATCCGCCGCTCGCTGTCACCAGGGGGATTTCGTCCGGTCTATTTTTATCAGCACACATCAGCGGCTAAGAAATAACCTTCGCCATGTTGTGTCACCAGTAAATCCGCGCTGAGTTTATGACGTAAACGACGAATTAACACATCGACGGTGCGCAGGTCGGGGTTTTCCACCCGGCGCGCAGAAAGCATACGCAGCAGACGTTCACGGCTGAGAATTTCGCCCGGATTGGTCACAAATGCCACCAACATTTCATACTCTGCGCGGGTTAGTTTAATCGGTTCGCCATCAAGCTCCAGCGTATGGCGCGACACATTCAGGCAATAACCGGCAAAGCGATAGCAGTTGTCCTGAGTGAGCGGTTGAGCTTGTCGCGCGAGGTCGATTCGCCAGAGCAGATTTTTCACCCGTACCACCAGTTCGCGCAGTTCCAGCGGTTTGGTGACGTAATCGTCTGCGCCCATTTCCAGCCCAACAATACGGTCAATCCGATCGCTGCGTCCGGTAACCAGAATAATACCCACCGTCGAACGTTCCCGCAGGGCGCGGGTTAACATCAGGCCATTTTCATCGGGCAAATTGATATCCAGCAGAATTAAATCCACTGGCTGGTTTTGCATAATTTCACGCAGCCCGGCACCGCTCGCCGTAACGGAAACCGTATACCCCTCCTGAGTGAAGTAGGTTTGTAATCGCGCCTGGGTAACCGGCTCATCTTCAACAATAACAATGTGATGTGGCATCAGAGAGTTTTACTCATTCTGTTCATATCTGTTCATATTCTGCCGTAAGCCGTTCATCCTGACCAGTGCCGCTGTTCATATTTGCTCATTAAGATCGCTTCACTAAACCATAATTTTACAGGGGCTATTATGCGGAAACTCTGGAACGCGTTACGCCGACCCAGTGCTCGTTGGTCGGTACTGGCGCTGGTCGCTATTGGGATTGTGATTGGCATTGCGCTGATTGTGTTACCTCACGTGGGGATCAAAGTCACCAGCACAACCGAATTTTGTGTCAGTTGCCACAGTATGCAACCGGTGTATGAAGAATATAAACAGTCGGTGCATTTCCAGAACGCCTCCGGCGTGCGAGCTGAATGCCATGACTGCCATATCCCGCCGGATATTCCAGGCATGGTGAAGCGTAAACTGGAAGCGAGCAACGACATCTACCAGACCTTTATTGCCCACTCCATTGATACACCTGAGAAATTCGAAGCCAAACGCGCGGAACTTGCCGAGCGTGAATGGGCGCGAATGAAAGAAAACAACTCGGCAACCTGCCGCTCCTGCCATAACTACGACGCGATGGATCATGCGAAGCAGCATCCTGAAGCGGCGCGTCAGATGAAGGTGGCAGCGAAAGATAATCAATCCTGCATCGACTGTCATAAAGGTATTGCCCACCAGTTACCTGATATGAGTAGTGGCTTCCGTAAGCAGTTCGATGAGCTGCGTGCCAGTGCTAATGATAGTGGTGACACGCTGTACTCCATTGATATTAAGCCAATTTATGCGGCGAAAGGCGATAAAGAAGCGTCTGGTTCTCTGCTGCCTGCTTCGGAAGTGAAAGTCCTTAAACGTGACGGCGACTGGCTGCAAATTGAAATCACTGGCTGGACGGAAAGCGCAGGACGTCAGCGTGTACTCACCCAGTTCCCTGGCAAACGCATCTTTGTTGCTTCGATTCGTGGCGATGTTCAGCAGCAGGTGAAAACGTTGGAGAAAACCACCGTTGCCGACACCAATACCGAGTGGAGCAAATTGCAGGCCACCGCGTGGATGAAGAAAGGCGACATGGTGAACGATATCAAACCGATCTGGGCTTATGCGGATTCGCTGTACAACGGCACTTGTAATCAATGCCACGGCGCACCGGAAATCGCCCACTTTGACGCTAATGGTTGGATTGGCACGCTCAACGGCATGATTGGCTTTACCAGCCTCGATAAACGTGAAGAACGCACCTTGCTGAAATATCTGCAAATGAATGCGTCTGATACCGCAGGTAAGGCTCACGGCGATAAGAAGGAAGAAAAATAATGAACAATAACGATCTCTTTCAGGCATCACGTCGACGTTTTCTGGCACAACTCGGCGGCTTAACTGTCGCCGGGATGCTGGGGCCGTCACTGTTAACGCCGCGCCGTGCGACTGCGGCGCAAGCGGCGACTGAGGCTGTCACCTCGAAAGAGGGCATTATTACCGGGTCGCACTGGGGGGCTATCCGCGCGACGGTGAAGGATGGTCGCTTTGTGGCGGCAAAACCGTTCGAACTGGATAAATATCCGTCGAAAATGATCGCCGGATTGCCGGACCACGTACACAACGCGGCGCGTATTCGTTATCCGATGGTACGCGTGGACTGGCTACGTAAGCGCCATCTGAGCGACACCTCCCAGCGAGGTGATAACCGTTTTGTGCGCGTGAGCTGGGATGAAGCCCTCGACATGTTCTATGAAGAACTGGAACGCGTACAGAAAACTCACGGGCCGAGTGCCTTGTTGACCGCCAGTGGTTGGCAGTCGACGGGGATGTTCCATAACGCGTCGGGGATGTTGGCGAAAGCGATTGCCTTACATGGTAATAGCGTTGGTACGGGTGGGGATTACTCCACCGGTGCTGCGCAGGTGATCCTGCCGCGTGTAGTTGGCTCAATGGAAGTGTATGAACAGCAAACCTCCTGGCCGCTGGTATTGCAGAACAGCAAAACCATTGTGCTGTGGGGCTCCGATTTGCTGAAAAACCAGCAAGCGAACTGGTGGTGCCCGGATCACGATGTTTATGAATATTACGCGCAGTTGAAAGCGAAAGTCGCCGCCGGTGAAATTCAGGTCATCAGCATCGATCCGGTTGTTACATCCACTCATGAGTATCTGGGACGCGAGCATGTGAAGCACATTGCGGTTAACCCGCAAACTGACGTGCCGCTGCAACTGGCGCTGGCGCATACGTTGTACAGCGAAAACCTGTACGACAAAAACTTCCTCGCTAACTACTGTGTGGGTTTTGAGCAGTTCCTGCCCTATCTGCTGGGCGAGAAAGACGGTCAGCCGAAAGATGCCGCATGGGCTGAAAAACTGACCGGCATTGATGCCGAAACCATTCGTGCTCTGGCACGGCAGATGGCGGCGAACAGAACGCAGATTATTGCTGGCTGGTGCGTACAGCGTATGCAGCACGGTGAACAGTGGGCGTGGATGATTGTGGTTCTGGCGGCGATGCTGGGGCAAATTGGCCTGCCGGGTGGTGGCTTCGGTTTTGGCTGGCACTATAACGGCGCAGGCACGCCGGGGCGTAAAGGCGTTATTCTGAGTGGTTTCTCCGGCTCTACGTCGATTCCACCTGTTCACGACAACAGCGACTACAAAGGCTATAGCAGCACTATTCCGATTGCCCGTTTTGTCGATGCGATCCTTGAACCGGGAAAAGTGATCAACTGGAATGGTAAATCGGTAAAACTGCCACCGCTGAAAATGTGTATTTTTGCCGGAACTAACCCGTTCCATCGCCATCAGCAGATCAACCGCATTATTGAAGGCTGGCGCAAGCTGGAAACGGTTATTGCCATAGATAACCAGTGGACCTCAACCTGCCGCTTTGCCGATATCGTACTACCTGCGACCACGCAGTTTGAGCGTAACGATCTCGACCAGTACGGTAACCACTCTAACCGTGGGATCATCGCCATGAAACAGGTAGTGCCGCCGCAGTTTGAGGCGCGCAACGACTTTGATATTTTCCGCGAGCTGTGCCGTCGCTTTAATCGTGAAGAAGCCTTTACCGAAGGGCTGGACGAAATGGGCTGGCTGAAACGCATCTGGCAAGAAGGTGTACAACAGGGCAAAGGACGAGGTGTTCATCTGCCAGCGTTTGATGACTTCTGGAATAAGAAAGAGTACGTCGAGTTTGACCATCCGCAGATGTTTGTTCGCCACCAGGCATTCCGCGAAGATCCGGATCTCGAACCGCTGGGCACGCCGAGTGGCCTGATTGAGATCTACTCGAAAACCATCGCTGATATGAACTACGACGATTGTCAGGGGCATCCGATGTGGTTTGAGAAAATCGAACGCTCCCACGGTGGGCCCGGCTCGCAGAAGTATCCGTTGCATCTGCAATCTGTGCATCCGGATTTCCGACTTCACTCGCAGTTATGTGAGTCGGAAACTTTGCGTCAGCAATATACGGTTGCGGGTAAAGAGCCAGTATTTATTAGCCCGCAGGATGCCAGTGCGCGCGGTATTCGTAACGGTGATGTGGTGCGCGTCTTTAACGCTCGTGGTCAGGTGTTGGCTGGAGCAGTGGTTTCTGACTGCTATGCACCCGGCGTGGCACGAATTCACGAAGGGGCATGGTACGATCCAGATAAAGGCGGCGAGCCCGGTGCACTGTGTAAATACGGTAACCCCAACGTGTTGACCATCGACATCGGTACTTCGCAGCTGGCGCAGGCGACCAGTGCACATACCACGCTGGTGGAAATTGAGAAGTACAACGGAACAGTGGAACAAGTGACGGCGTTTAACGGCCCCGTTGAGATGGTGGCGCAGTGCGAATATGTTCCCGCGTTGCAGGTGAAATCATGACCACGCTGACAGCACAACAGATTGCCTGTGTCTACGCCTGGCTGGCGCAGTTGTTCTCCCGTGAGCTGGACGATGAACAACTGACGCAAATCGCCAGTGCGCAGATGGCTGAATGGTTTTCGTTGCTAAAAAGCGAACCGCCGCTCACTGCGGTGGTAAACGAGCTGGAAACTAAAATTGCCGCTCTGAAAGTGCGTGACGACGCCCGTCTGGAACTGGCCGCTGATTTTTGCGGCCTGTTTCTGATGACCGACAAACAAGCGGCGCTGCCGTATGCATCGGCCTACAAACAGGACGAGCAAGAGATTAAACGCTTGTTAGTTGAGGCGGGGATGGATACCAGTGGCAACTTTAATGAACCGGCAGATCATCTGGCGCTCTATCTCGAGTTGTTGAGTCATCTGCATTTTTCGCTGGGAGAGGGGAACGTTCCTGCGCGAAGAATCGACAATCTGCGGCAAAAAACACTGATGGCGCTGCGGCAATGGTTACCGGAGTTTGCGGCGCGTTGCCATCAGTATGATAGCTTTGGTTTTTACGCGGCACTAAGCCAGTTATTGCTGGCGTTAGTGGAGTGCGACAACCAAAACAGATAATGCCGTTTGTAGGCCAGATAAGACGCGTTGAGCGTCGCATTAGACATTAAGGCAGATCCGCCGGATGCGGCATGAACCTTATCCGGCCTACGGGGACAGTGCGCTTTGTAGGCCTGATAAGACGCGTTAAGCGTCGCATCAGGCAACAAACTCACGGATGAGCCACAAATCGGGAAAGCCGCTGGCGCAGCAGGCGGTTTTCCTGCTTCAGGTGCGCAATATCATCCATTAATGTTAGCGCCACCGCGATCCCCGGCCAGTCCAGTGCCAGTTCATGACGCAGACGTACCGCACGTTGCACCACAATGGCGGCATGGTCGTCAAATACCCAGGTTGTTTCCAGGCGCTCCCGCGGTTCAACCACCCCCAAACCGACAATTTCATTCAATTCCTCTTCAGAGATGCCGGTATGTAGGCAAAATTCGGTAATAGTAAAAGTCACCGTAACATTAGCCATCATGCTTTCCCCCAATCTTTACGTGGATCAAAAGACGACTGGGCGTCTGCCAGTTGCTGCCACAGCGCGGCCGTATGTTCATCCGGTTTCGGCGGCATCACGATTTTCAGTACCGCATACAGATCGCCGGTATGTTTTTTGCTCACCAGGCCTTTGCCTTTAACGCGTAATCGTTGCCCGGCCTGACTGCCCGGCGGGATAGTTAGCAAAATGCTTTCTTTCAGTGTTGGAACGGTGACTTTAGCACCCAGCGCCGCTTCCCACGGGCCAACCGGCACCACAATTTCCAGATCCTGGCCGACAATATCAAACAATGGATGCGGCGCAATATGAATCACCAGCCACAAATCGCCATTTGGGCCGCCATTTTCGCCCGGCGTTCCCTGGCCTTTCAGGCGGATGCGTTGACCATTGCCGACGCCCGCCGGGATCTTCACATTCAGCGTTTTCGGGATTTCCTGTTCGATCATGCCAAAGGCGTTATAAACCGGCAGGTTATAGCTGATGGTACGCTTATGCTCAGTAAGCGTTTCTTCGAGGAATACCGCCACTTCGATTTCAATATCGTGGCCGCGTGTGGCGGGGCGTTGACGGCTCTGGCGGGCATGCTGACCGAAAATTGACGAGAAGATATCGTCAAAATCTTCGGCGTTAAAACTCTGACCGTCTCCATGCTGGAACTGACGGCTAAATTGCGGATCGTTGCGATGTTGCCACATCTGATCATACTCAGCGCGACGTTGTTCATCACTCAACACTTCCCAGGCTTCAGCGACCTCTTTGAAGCGGGCTTCGGCATCCGGTTCTTTGCTGACATCAGGATGGTATTTGCGGGCCAGTCGACGATAGGCGGTCTTGATTGTCTTGAGATCGTCCGTCGGTTTCACGCCCATGATGGCGTAATAATCCTTTAGTTCCATAGCGTTATCTCGCGTAAATCAACACAAATTGAAGGAACCCCTGTAAGGTAACTCCTATAAGTGTAGGGTAATCCTCAAAATTTCATATGCCAACACAGAATATGTTATTGAAATCATCGTGGAGAGGAGGTGGCGTCAAGATGGATTGCTGAGCATAGTTTAAACAGGTAAAAGGGTGAGCGATTTTTGATAGTTAAATCAGGCACTTTAAGCTTAACTAGGACGTCATTATTTATTAAATTTTATAGGCGCTATATATGGGTAGTAATATACATGGAGTAAGTTGCAGTGCTAATAATTATTTGAAAACAGCCTGGGCCGATATAAAAACCAGGCGCGAAGAAAATCAAAAATGTTCAATCACGCTTTTTGAACAAAAACTAGAGTGTTTTATGCGGTTGTACAATGAAATCATGCGGAAAGAAGAAAATATTTCATGCCTGGTGTGTGAATCACTAGAAACAGAATTAGAGGAAATGCAAAATGATAATGATTTATCTTCATTTATGAAAACATTACGTACTCATGATACAAACACTTATTCAGGGGATTCAGGAGGCATTACCTATACTATACAATATTTTCAAGAAAGAGAGCTTGTTAATATATCCTTGCCGGGTATGTTTTCACAGGCTATTGCAGGCTTTAAAAGTAGCTGTTGGTATAAATTTATAGCATATGTTGATATCTTAAATGAGTGTAATGATGTTTTTTCTGAGTATTGCTTTGATGATGATGAAATTACGAGTGTCCAGCCAAAACGGATAAATACGCCGGGAATATATGATTCAGTTACTGGTATTGATTTGTCTGGTATATCTTTTATTCAGAGTGAAATTAATCAAGCACATAAATTAAAATACGCGCCTGTAGATGGCGATGGATATTGTCTGTTAAGAGCCATACTGGTTATAAAACACGTTGATTATTCATGGGCGCTTGGCAGTCAAAAGACGCAAAAAGAAGTATACGACGAATTTATTAAAATTGTTGATAAACAAGTGATTGAGTCTTTTGTTGATGCAGCATTCTTTAATCTCAGGGAAGATATTAAGACATTATTTGGCGTTGATCTGCATTCTGACAACCAAATTCAGGATATGGGTAATTCTTTAGCGTCGAATTTTATTAAGTTTAAAAAAGAATTCATTGGTAGTTGCTTGAATGACGAAAGATGCATATTGCATTTACCCGAGTTTATATTTAATGATAACAAGGGTTCGCTTGTTTTAAATACCGACTCTCCGGAAAAGGTTAAAGCGGTGAAGAATTTCCTTGCTGTGCTTTCAGATAGCATTTGTTCATTGTTTATTGTTGCCTGTAATGTGGGATCAATCTCCTTGGGAAGTGAATCCTTTTCAACGGATGAAGATCTTGAGTATGGTTATTTAATGAATACTGGCAATCATTATGACGTTTACCTCCCTACTGAACTTTTTGCTCAGTCATACCAGTTAAACCATAAGGAAATGAAAGCGCAACTGGACTATTTAAATCGTTATGCCATCTAATGATAAAGACATGTGCTAAAATAGTTTTTATTAGTCTCACATTCTCTTTTTACTAGTAAATATTGCCCCTGTATCGATAACGTCGGTGATATTCTGTCTAGCCCATGGTGAAATCATCAACGGCGTACACGAGGCAGGGGCCAATCATGCATAGGTTGCGTCAAATCTTGCCTTTTTTTAATGACAAATATAGAAAAACAGGCACTCAACAAGCCATTTTGCGAACCTGTTCCCGGAAAAATGTCATATTTCTGTCACACTCTTTGGTGATTGATAACAAAAGAGGTGCCAGGAATGAACAAAACGCTAATCGCCGCAGCTGTGGCAGGGATAGTTTTACTCGCTTCAAATGCTCAGGCACAAACCGTACCGGAAGGCTATCAGTTGCAGCAAGTGCTCATGATGAGCCGCCATAACTTACGTGCGCCGCTGGCGAACAATGGCAGTGTGCTGGAACAATCCACACCGAATAAATGGCCAGGATGGGACGTCCCTGGTGGGCAGCTCACCACCAAAGGCGGTGTGCTGGAAGTGTATATGGGCCACTATATGCGTGAGTGGCTGGCAGAGCAGGGGATGGTGAAATCGGGTGAATGCCCGCCGCCGGACACCGTTTATGCCTATGCCAACAGCCTGCAACGTACCGTCGCAACCGCGCAGTTCTTTATTACTGGCGCATTCCCTGGGTGTGACATTCCAGTCCACCACCAGGAAAAAATGGGCACCATGGACCCAACCTTTAACCCAGTGATCACCGATGATTCCGCCGCATTCAGTGAACAGGCGGTGGCGGCAATGGAGAAAGAGCTCGGCAAACTCCAGCTTACCGACAGCTACAAGCTACTGGAAAAAATCGTTAACTATAAAGATTCTCCTGCCTGTAAAGAGAAGCAACAGTGTTCGCTTGTAGATGGCAAAAACACCTTTAGCGCGAAGTATCAACAAGAACCGGGCGTTTCCGGGCCGCTGAAAGTCGGCAACTCGCTGGTAGATGCGTTTACTTTGCAATACTACGAAGGTTTCCCGATGGATCAGGTGGCGTGGGGAGAAATCAAATCTGACCAACAGTGGAAAGTGTTGTCGAAGCTGAAAAACGGTTACCAGGATAGCCTGTTTACCTCACCGGAAGTGGCGCGCAATGTTGCGAAACCACTGGTCAGTTATATCGACAAAGCGCTGGTGACAGATCGCGCCAGTGCACCAAAAATCACTGTGCTGGTGGGGCACGACTCAAACATTGCCTCTCTGTTAACGGCACTGGATTTCAAACCGTATCAGTTGCATGACCAGAACGAACGCACGCCGATTGGCGGCAAAATCGTTTTCCAGCGTTGGCATGACAGCAAAGCTAATCGCGATTTGATGAAAATTGAATATGTGTATCAGAGTTCGGAACAGTTGCGTAATGCCGACGCGTTAACGTTGCAGGCTCCGGCTCAGCGCGTGACGCTGGAATTAAGCGGTTGCCCGATAGATGCCAACGGTTTTTGCCCAATGGATAAGTTTGATAGCGTGTTGAATGAAGCGGTGAAATAACAGAAAACTCCCCCGCGTGAAGCGGGGGAGTCGCTGATTAAACGTTTTTACGTTCGATGGTCTGTTCGCCCCAAAAAAGCGAATCTTTATCGGTTTTAGCAAAGGCTTTAACTAACACTTCATCGCTACCTTCTTCCCAAATCTTTTCCGCCATTTTTTCGTCGTACCCGGCGACTTCGAAAATGGCCTCGGCTATTTCCGGCGACGTATTGCGCAGAGATGCCCATTCACCGACGTGATGAGCTTTCGCTTCTTGAGTTGGCATGCGTATCCTCCTGTTGAAGATTAGCCGTTAAGTTTAACTGCCAGACCTGCGACATATTCCCCTTGATAACGAGCAATAGACAGTTCTTCCTGGCTGGGCTGGCGTGAACCGTCACCGCCTGCGATGGTGGTTGCGCCGTACGGCGTACCGCCGCGAACCTGTGAAACGTCAAATAATTCCTGCGCTGCGTAGCCAATGGGGACAATCACCATGCCGTGATGCGCAAGGGTCGTCCAGGTGGATGTGATGGTTTGTTCCTGACCACCGCCAGTACCTGTGGAGCTAAAGACGCTCGCCAGTTTGCCGTACAGCGCGCCGGAAGCCCACAGGCCGCCCGTCTGGTCGAGGAAGGTACGCATTTGACCGGACATGTTACCAAAGCGGGTAGGTGTACCAAAAATAATGGCGTCGTAATCGGCAAGTTCTTGCGGGGTTGCAACCGGTGCAGTTTGCGTTTTACCGCCTGCTTTTTCAAATAATTGCGGCGGCATGGTTTCCGGTACACGCTTAACGACAACTTCTGCGCCATCCACTTTGCTTGCACCCTCAGCAACTGCGCGTGCCATCGTTTCAATATGTCCGTACATGGAATAATAAAGCACCAGAACTTTAGCCATTTCTAACCACTCCTCGTGTTATCTCTATTCCGTAGCGATTCGCTACCACTTATTTAAAGATAAGACGTCCTTTTCAGAGTGCAAATTTCACAACCACTTATTTGATTTATAACAACTTTCACAAGCACGCAATTTTGTCGCAAAATGACACATTTTTATCTCATCGCGTTTTTTTAATCATAAGAGCGGCTTATGGATAATTATTGGAGATGATATCTATTCTCGCTAAGAAGCTGTTGCAGGATATTACCAAACGCGGGTCTGCCCGCGTCAGTTCACTAAGCTTAGTCCCACGTAGCGAAAATATGGCAGCCGCCATACGCCGCGTTAATTCTATGCAATATGATGTCTATACCCAGACGGAGGTCAGTAATGGCAAACCATCGAGGCGGTTCCGGCAATTTTGCAGAAGACCGCGAAAGAGCATCAGAAGCAGGTAAAAAAGGTGGACAGCACAGCGGGGGTAATTTCAAAAATGACCCGCAGCGCGCATCTGAAGCAGGTAAAAAAGGTGGCAAGAGCAGTCACGGTAAAAGCGACAACTAGCCGGGCTAATCAATGACGCATACATTTTTGTCTGTCGCTCGTCAAAAAGCCATCACCGCCGGTTACCCCGGCGGTTGATACTGATGACAAATGTAAGCTTGCCTGATGCTTATCAGGCCTACCAGAAGATTGCAATATATTGAATTTGCACTGTTTTGTAGGCCGGATAAGGCGTTCACGCCGCATCCGGCATGAACAATGCGCACGTTGTCAACAATCTGCACCGCCGGTAATCCCGGCGGTTTTCTGTTTATGGTTCCTGATGAACAACTTCTGGCGGAGGAACGTCAACCAACCTTCTGCTCAACAACGCATTGAGTAAAATCGCGCCAAAGGTTGCTGTACCGATCCCTCCCAACGTAAAACCGCCCAGTGTGAGAGCAAAATCACCCGCACCCAGCACTAAGGTTACTGCGACCATAATCAAATTACCGTTCTGGCTTAAATCCACACGGTTTTGTACCCAGATCCGTGCGCCTGCGACGGCAATCAGCCCGAACACAACAATTGAAGCACCACCAATCACCGGTGCAGGAATGGTATGGATCAGCGCGCCAAATTTCGGCGAAAAGCCCAACAGCAAGGCGATGACGGCAGCAGCAACAAACACCAGCGTCGAGTAGACTTTGGTCACGGCCATCACACCGATATTTTCAGCATAGGTGGTTACGCCGCTACCGCCGACAGAGCCGGAAAGCATCGTTGCCAGCCCATCGCCTACGAATGCCCGCCCCATATACGGGTCCATATTGCGCCCGGTCATCCCGGCTACCGCCTTGAGATGACCTAAGTTTTCCGCCACCAGAATAACCGCCACGGGCGCAATCAGCATCATTGCCTGACCATTAAAACCAGGAGTGGAGATATGTGGCAGACCGAACCAGGCAGCATGGCTAACGAGCGTAAAATCGACGGCTTTTCCCAGCCCTAAAACGTTGGTCATCACACCATAAATCAGACAAGCGACAATTAAGCCTACGAGAATCAATAACCGCTGGATCATGCCACGGGTAAACACCGCCACCAGCCCAATACACAGCACCGTCATTACCGCCATCCAACTATCAAAGGCCGAAGCCGATACACTTTTCACTGCGATAGGCGCTAAGTTCAGGCCAATCGCCATCACCACCGCACCCGTCACAACCGGCGGCATTAGTCGTTCAATCCAGCGCGTACCGATTTTCATCACCACCAGGCCAATGACGGTATAAACCAGCCCACAGGCGATAATCCCGCCCAGCGCGATGCTGATATTCGGATTAATTCCCTGACCATTAAAGCCCGTCGCGGCGATCACCACGCCGACAAAAGCCGCGCTGGAACCGAGATAACTGGGGACGCGCCCGCCGGTAATAAAGAAAAACAGTAACGTGCCGATCCCCGACATTAAAATGGAAAGGTTGGGATCCAGCCCCATCAGAATCGGCATTAACACCGTCGCGCCAAACATCGCCACCGCGTGTTGAACGCCCATTATTGCCGTCTGAGCAAACGGCAATCGTTCATCCGGCGCGACCACGCCGCTCTCTGTAGAGGTCGATTTTAACTGCCAGTGAGGAAAACCGAACATTGCCATCAGCTGTCTCCTTAAGGAGGTTAACAAGCAGGGCGCATTAGCGCGTGATAACTGCGATCGAACCACACCAGTCCGTAGGGAGTAGCGTGACGATGAATCGCCTCGATGGCGCAAAACAGGATGTCGTGGGTGCCGATGCTCACCACCTGGCTGATACGGCAGTCAAACGAAACCAGTGCTTCTTCCAGTTGCGGGCATCCGGTCACACCAGTCTGCCAGCGGGCGGCGGCAAAGCGGTGTTCCATGGGCGTTTTGCCGCCAAAAAGGTTTGAAAGCGGCTCCTGCCCGGCGCTAAGTGTATTTACACACAGCGTTCGATTTTCATTGAATACCGGCCAGACGGAAGCCCCACGATTCAGGCACACCAGTAATGTGGGCGGCGTATCGGTCACGCTGCAGACGGCGCTGGCGGTGAACCCGGCGCGCCCGGCTGGACCGTCCGTGGTGATGATATTGACCGCCGCACCCATACAGGACATCGCATCGCGAAAGGTTTGTTGATCGACAATGTTCATAGTTTGCTCCTTACAACAGCCCGCAGGCTTCTTCAAAGGACAGACGCGGAAGACGCGCATAAAGCTTGCTGCTATCGCCATAGCCGATATTAATCAGCAGATTGCTCTTCAGCGTGCTGCCCGTAAAAAAGGCGTCGTCCACGTGTTGACGGTCAAAGCCGGACATCGGGCCGGTATCCAGCCCCAGCGCCCGGCAGGCGACGATCAGATAGGCCGCCTGCATGGAACTGTTGCGAAACGCTGTTTCTTCGGCAAGTTGTGGGCTGGAGGTAAACCAACTGCGGGCATCGCCGTGAGGAAACAGCTGTGGTAACCGTTCATAAAATTCACTGTCCCAGGCGACGATCGCGGTGACGGGCGCGGTCAGGGTTTTTTGCAGATTGCCGCTGGAAAGCGCCGGGCGCAGACGTTCTTTTCCTTCTGCAGTGCGGATAAATACGATGCGCGCCGGAGAACAGTTGGCTGACGTTGGCCCCCATTTCATCAGGGCATAAATCTCCCGTAACGTCTCATCGCTGACGGGTGTCTCCCGCCAGCCGTTGTGAGTTCGGGCGTCGGTAAACAGGGTGCTAAGCGCACCAGGGCTAACGGCTTCGTTCATAGCAATTCCTTACAGGGCGGCTTCACGGTGATGTAACAGGCTGGCAAGCCCGTTGAGTAACAGAGCATTAAACGTTTCGGGATCGGTCACGTTGCAGGCGTGTCCGCCATAGCGCATCACCATTTTCTGGCTATCGGGCAGGGCGGCATGAAGTTCACTGGAACATACTGATGGCACGAGCAGATCATCACTGGCGCAGATGATTTGCACCGGGCAGCGGATGCGATCCGTATGGCGACTAAAGTCAGCACGTTTGAGGGCGTTAAGTCGACGCAGTAAATTGTTTTTGCCCTGAAAATGCGCCAGTGCCAGCGCGTCCTCCGCTTCAAGGCGAGGGGCGCGGGCCGCCATCCAGTCGGCGGGGTAGAGGAACAACGGTTGCGCTTCCACCCATGCCTGCGCGCCGCCGCTATGCAGTAATCGTTCGCGAACCTGAAAACAGCGGCGGGTATGGGCGTTTATTCGTAGCCAGCCGTTAACGCTGACCATTGCAGTGACCGATGCGGGATAATCTAGCGCCAGCTGCATTCCCACCAGCGCCCCGAGCGCATGGCCGATCACGGCATAACGCTCAATCCCCACACTCATCAGCGCCTGATGCAGTTCCTTTGCCATCTGCGCCAAACTGTAGTCTTCCGCCAGCGTATCTGGATTATTTCCGGTACCGCGCTGGTCGTAACAGACTACCTGATACTCCTGCTCCAGCACCGCCAGTTGCGGCAACCAGTAATTGCCGCTGCCGCCAAGACCCGAAATCAATACCACTACGGGCGCATCAGCATAAGGGGGAGGTGAGAGTGAAAGTTTCATCGCCACCTCACTTAGCGATATGCGCAATCGTGGCGATTTCCACCAGCGCGTCAGGCTTTACCAGTCCGCACTGAATGCAGAATCGCGCCGGTTTGTCACCCGGGAAAAACTCGGCGTAGATTTCGTTAATCGCGGCGTAATTTTTCCAGTCGGTAATAAAGATGCTGTTGAAGGTCACGTCCGCCATCGTGCCACCCGCCGTCTCGATAACCTTGCGGATGGTCTCCAGAACGTGGCGGGTTTGCGCCTTTGGGTCATCGGCAAACAGCACGTTATTATGTTGATCAAAAGCCAGCGTGCCGGAGACATACACCACGCCATCAGCCATCGTGCCGGGAACGAAGGGGGCCAGCGGTGCGCTGCTGCCAGCAGGAATAATTACGGATTTCGGCATCATTAAACTCCTTAAGCGATACGGGCAAAGGACGTGGGAGAAAGCGCGTCGCAGAACGTTTCGACGTCGCTCACCCAGCCAAAAAAGGTTTCGATATTGAACAACGCGGCTTTCTGCGCAAACTCCGGCCCCGCCTGGTGGGTTGCGTCTTCCAGCACCACGCCGAAATACTCCAGAAAAAAGCCGTCGCGCAGCGTCGATTCGACGCAGACGTTGGTAGCGATACCGGTGAAAATCAGGTGGCGAATTCCGCGGCTGCGCAAAATGCTGTCCAGCGGTGTATTGAAGAAACCGCTATAGCGCGGCTTCGGCAGCACAATATCGCCAGGCTGCGGCACCAGCTCATCCACCAGTTGATAGTCCCATGAGCCTTTCGCCAGTAATTTTCCCTGCAACTGCGGCTGCTTACGCATGGTCTTCAGGGCGTTCGATTTATGAAAATTAGGTGAGCCGGGGCCGCCAGCCTCGACATACTGTTCATCCCAGCCATTTTGAAACCAGATGATCAACATCCCTGCCGCTCGCGCTGCGGTCACGGCGGTTTGAATGTTGGCAATGACCGGGCGAGTGGTTGAGACATCAAAACCGGCGAGATCTAAGTAGCCGCCTGGTGTGGCATAAGCGTTTTGCATATCCACCACGATCAGCGCACTTTGCTGCGGATCGAAGGTAATGGCTTCCGGTCGAGCGGTTAAGGTTTTCATCACGCGACCTCCTGAGTAAGCGCGGGGAGATGGGCGCGGCACTGCATTAGCGGCTGAATACGCTCGCCGAAGGTTTCGATTCCCGACAGAAAATCATCGAAGGTCAACAGCACGCCTTCGGCACCAGGCACGCTTGCGACTTCATCTAACATGCGCGCGACACTGGCGTAAGAACCGACTAACGTCCCCATATTGATGTTTACCGCCGAAGTGGGATCGGCCATCTGACGGACGTTGGTGTCAGTACCGGAGCGGGTATCTTTCTGACTTTGTTCGGTTAGCCAGCTTAACGCCTCTTCATCCGCGCCCGCTTTGTAGTGTTCCCATTTTGCACGAGCGGCATCGTCGGTTTCGTCGGCAATCACCATAAACAACACATAAGAGCCAACGTCGCGCCCGGTTTGCGCTGCGGCCTGTTTCATCCGCGCAGCGGTCGGGGCGAAAGCCGTGGGTGTATTTACGCCTTTGCCGAAACAGAAGTTGAAATCGGCATACTGGGCGGAGAACGCCATGCCAGCGTCGCTTTGCCCTGCACAGATCACTTTCATGGGTACGCTCGGTTGTGGACTGACGCGGCAATCGTTCATGGTGAAAAAATCGCCTTTAAAATCGCTTTTCCCCGTTCCCCACAGGTCGCGCAGCACCTGGACATATTCGGTGAGATAGTCATAACGACGGGAAAAATAGTCATCGCCAGGCCAGATACCCATCTGCTCATACTCGGGTTTTTGCCAGCCAGTCACCAGGTTTACGCCAAAACGCCCGCCAGAGATGGAGTCAATGGTTGCGGCCATACGGGCGACGATTGCCGGAGGTAACGTTAAGGTGGCGGCAGTGGCGTAAATCTGAATGCGTGAGGTCACGGCTGCCAGCCCCGCCATCAAAGTGAACGACTCCAGGTTGTGATCCCAGAACTCAGTTTTGCCGCCAAAACCACGCAGTTTGATCATCGACAGGGCGAAATCGAAATGGTAGTGCTCCGCTTTTTGCACGATGGCTTTATTCAGTTCAAAGGTCGGCATGTACTGCGGCGCGTGGGTCGAAATGAGCCAACCGTTGTTGCCGATAGGTACGAATACGCCAATTTTCATCATCAACCTCTCTTCGTCTCGTAAAGTGAAAGTCAGACGGGGCGCTGCATCCTGCATATCCTTTTCAGCCGCGTAATGGTTTGTTTGCAAAGCGGATGCCAGTTTTTAAAAAGTAAATGTTATTAATGTGTTAATGTTAAGTTGTCTAAAATGTCTGGAAAAAAGTGGACTAAACGGTCAAAACAGTTGCACATAAAACATGCATCCGTGCGCGATGAGAGTGCAGAAGGTCGAGGCCGGGCAGGGGTTTTGCTATCCTGTTGCCAATCTACAAGAGGGGAGAGCGCATGACGCAAGGCGCAGTGAAAACAACGGGTAAGCGTTCGCGCGCAGTAAGCGCGAAGAAAAAAGCGATTCTTAGCGCAGCACTGGACACTTTTTCACAATTCGGTTTTCACGGCACAAGGCTGGAGCAGATCGCGGAGTTGGCGGGTGTTTCAAAAACCAATCTGCTGTATTACTTTCCGTCAAAAGAGGCGCTGTATATAGCCGTACTGCGGCAGATTCTCGATATCTGGCTGGCACCGTTAAAAGCGTTTCGAGAAGATTTCGCCCCGCTGGCGGCGATCAAAGAGTACATCCGTCTGAAGCTGGAAGTCTCCCGCGATTATCCGCAGGCTTCGCGCCTGTTCTGTATGGAGATGCTGGCAGGCGCACCGCTGTTAATGGATGAACTGACGGGCGATTTGAAGGCATTAATTGATGAGAAATCGGCGCTGATTGCCGGTTGGGTTAAAAGCGGCAAACTCGCGCCGATTGACCCGCAGCATTTGATTTTTATGATTTGGGCTTCCACTCAACATTACGCCGATTTCGCCCCTCAGGTGGAGGCGGTGACAGGCGCAACGTTGCGCGATGAGGTGTTTTTCAATCAAACGGTTGAAAACGTGCAGCGGATTATTATTGAGGGGATTCGACCACGTTAAAGATGCCGGAGGAGGTTGTAACATCCTCCGGCTACCTATTTAACCGATCGTCATTAAACTGGCGTTACCGCCAGCGGCAGCGGTATTCACGCTCAGCGAACGCTCGATATACAACCGTTCCAGCAGGATATTGCTTTCGCCACGGGCAAAACCCTGCACTGAAACAATTGCACCATCCCGTGCGGCAACCGCTTCACACAATGCGCGAAGCTGATCTGAATCACCGTGGAAGATCACCGCATCAAAGGGTTGAGCGGTTATATTTTCCGCTTTCGCCAGTTGAATACGTTCGCTGACTGCCGATGGCAATGCCTTCACTAACTGACGATGCAGCGTGTCATCCGGCCACAGTACCTGGCTGCCCACCGCCAGCACGGCGGCGAGCTGAGTCAGCGCATCCTGTTCATCATCCGCAATACACAACACGCGCTCACGCGGCAGCAGCGTCCAGGTGCTGCGTTCACCCGTCGGCCCTGGCAACAATCGTTGTGTTCCTGCCTGCGCCAACTCGCCATATTGCGTACATAACGCCTGCAATTCTGGACGGTTTGCCGCCCATTCCCGCAGTGCATTTAGCGGCTGAGTCAATGCGGCTTTCAACTGCGCATCGACCGGATACTCTGCATCCTGACGCGCCAGTGTCACCGCCAGCGCACTTTCCGGGCGATTCGCCAGCAGACGGTAGAGATAGAGCGGGCCGCCTGCTTTCGGCCCGGTGCCGGACAACCCTTCGCCGCCGAATGGTTGCACCCCAACCACTGCGCCCACCATATTACGGTTAACATACAGATTACCGACATGGGCCGAGCCAGTGACCTGGGCAATGGTTTCATCAATGCGCGTATGGACGCCGAGCGTCAGACCATAACCGGAAGCGTTAATCTGTTCGATCAGTTCCGGCAACTGGTTACGGTTGTAACGCACCACATGCAGCACCGGACCAAAGACCTCTTTTTGCAATTCGGCAAAATCATCCAGTTCGATCAGCGTCGGGGCGACAAAGGTGCCGCTTTGCCATTCACGGGCATCTTCGCTGTTTTCCCGCACCGCCTGGAACACCGGACGGCCTTTGCTACGCATGGTCTGAATATGACGCTCGATATTGGCTTTCGCTTCGCTATCAATCACCGGACCGATATCGGTGGTCAGGCGACCCGGATTACCCATCCGGCATTCGGCCATTGCGCCGCGCAGCATTTTCAACGTGTGGTCGGCAATCTCATCTTGCAGGCACAGCACGCGCAGCGCCGAACAACGCTGACCTGCACTGTCGAAGGCCGAGGCCAGTACATCCACGACGACCTGTTCGGTTAGGGCGGAGGAATCGACAATCATCGCGTTCATGCCGCCGGTTTCCGCAATGAGTGGAATTGGGCGGCCCTGAGCGTCCAGGCGGCTGGCGATATTGCGTTGCAGTAACGTAGCGACTTCGGTCGAACCGGTAAACATCACCCCGCGCACGCGATCATCACCCGTCAGTTGCGCGCCTACGGTTTCACCCTGACCGGGCAACAACTGCACCACGCCTGGCGGTACACCCGCTTCCAGCAAAATGGCAATCCCTTGTGCGGCAATCAGCGGCGTTTGTTCTGCCGGTTTTGCCAGTACGCTGTTACCTGCCGCCAGTGCGGCAGCGATTTGCCCGGTGAAAATCGCCAGCGGGAAGTTCCACGGGCTGATACATACCACTGGCCCTAATGGACGGTGGGTTTCGTTAGCGAAATCATCCCGCACCTGTCCCGCGTAGTAGTGGAGAAAATCGACGGCTTCACGCACTTCGGCAATGGCGTTACTGAAGGTTTTTCCGGCCTCACGCACCAGAATACCAATCAGTTGCTGCATCTGGCTTTCCATCAGTACGGCAGCGCGATGCAAAATCGCCGCGCGTTCGGCCGGAGGCGTGGCAAACCAGATTGGCGCGTTATTAACTGCACTTTCCAGCGCCTGTTCTACTTCACGTGGCGTGGCTTCACGCACATAGCCCACAATATCTTTCGGTTCCGCCGGGTTGATAACGGGTGACATTTCACCAGCCGCGACCGGTTGTTCCAGCATTGGCAAGGCCTGCCATTTTTGCAGTGCACTGTTGAGCAGGGCTGAGGAGAGCGAGGCTAGTCGGTGTTCATTGGCGAGATCCAGCCCTGCCGAGTTGTCGCGCCCGTGACCGTAAAGATCGCGCGGCAGGGGAATTTTCGGATGGGGTAATCCAGTTTGCCCTTCCTGTTGCGCCAGTTTTTCTACTGCAGTGACTGGATCGGCAACCAGTTCATCCAGTGGCAAAGAGGTATCAGCAATACGGTTAACAAACGAGGTGTTAGCACCGTTTTCCAGCAGGCGACGCACCAGATATGCCAGCAGTGTTTCATGGGTACCGACCGGAGCATAAATACGACACGGTCGGTTAAGTTTACCGTCGGCAACTTTCCCGGTGACCTGCTCATACAGTGGCTCGCCCATACCATGCAGGCACTGGAACTCGTACTGACCCGGATAGTAGTTTTGACCCGCCAGTTGATAAATTGCCGCCAGCGTGTGGGCGTTGTGCGTTGCAAACTGCGGGTAAATGAGATTTGGCACCGCCAGCAGCTTTTTCGCACAAGCGAGATAAGAAACATCGGTATACACCTTGCGGGTATAAACCGGATAACCTTCAAGGCCGTCCATTTGCGCACGTTTGATTTCACTATCCCAGTACGCGCCTTTCACCAGGCGAATCATCAGACGACGACGGCTGCGGGTGGCGAGATCAATCAGGTAATCGATCACCAGCGGGCAGCGTTTTTGATAAGCCTGAATAACAAAACCGATGCCGTTCCAGCCTGCCAGTTCAGGCTCGAAACAAAGCTTTTCCAACAGATCGAGGGAGATCTCCAGACGATCGGCCTCTTCGGCATCAATGTTAATACCAATATCGTACTGACGCGCCAGCAAGGTGAGTGATTTCAGACGCGGGTAAAGCTCTTCCATTACCCGGTCATACTGGGCGCGGCTATAACGCGGATGAAGGGCCGACAGCTTGATTGAAATGCCAGGACCTTCATAGATACCACGACCGTTAGACGCTTTACCAATGGCGTGAATCGCCTGCTGATAGGAAACCATATACGCTTGTGCATCTGCGGCAGTCAGTGCAGCTTCGCCCAGCATATCGTAAGAGTAACGGAAACCTTTCTCTTCCAGCTTGCGGGCATTGGCTAATGCTTCCGCGATGGTTTCACCCGTGACGAACTGCTCGCCCATCAGGCGCATCGCCATATCCACACCTTTGCGGATCAGCGGTTCACCGCTCTTACCGATAATGCGGTTCAGCGAGCGGGAGAGGCTGGCTTCGTTATGGGTGGAAACCAGTTTGCCGGTAAACAGCAGCCCCCAGGTGGCAGCATTAACAAACAGCGACGGGCTACGACCAATATGTGACTGCCAGTTACCGTTGCTGATTTTGTCGCGTATTAACGCATCACGGGTGGCTTTGTCGGGAATACGCAATAGCGCTTCCGCCAGACACATCAGCGCCACGCCTTCCTGCGATGACAGCGAAAACTCCTGCAATAATCCCTGAACCATGCCTGCGCGACCACTGGCATTTTTTTGATTACGCAGTTTATCGGCCAGTTGATACGCCAGTTTATGCGCCTGTTCAGCAACCGGCTGCGGCAGGCGAGCTTGTTCCAGCAGCATAGAAACCGCTTCGGTTTCCGGGCGGCGATAGGCGGCGGTGATAGCCGCACGGGAAACCGACTGTGGCAAAATTTGCTCGGCAAAGTCGAGGAATGGCTGGTGTGGTTCCTCTGCCGGATTCGGTACTTCATCGCTCTCATTGGCCGCGCCAGAAAGCAGCGCAGGTAGCTCCGGCAGAGTATCGCTGTTTTCCAGTTGTTCAAGATAAGAAAAAATCGCCTGCTTAATTAACCAGTGCGGTGTGCGATCGATACGTGTCGCGGCAGACTTAATGCGTTCACGCGTCGCGTCGTCCAGCTTAACCCCCATGGTGGTGGTTCCCATGCCATTACTCCTGTTGTTCTGAAAGGTGCAACTTAACGTTATCGTGAAATATCCATGATGTTGCAACTTTGTGCAACCATGTTAAATGTGACCTGCGTAGCAAGCTTAAAAATGAATGAAATGTTAATAAAAGAAATCGATATGACAGGGATTAAAAAAATAACTCAGACTTTTTCTCTGCGGCAGTTAACATTTTTGAAAGGTGCAACCGCAAAAAATGTGAGGGAGTGCAACCTGATGAAAAATAGTATCGCTGAGCACTAAAATTTAATGTAAATGGTGTGTTAAATCGATTGTGAATAACCAGCGCTTCCGGCAGGATACGGTCGCCCTGGGAAAACATAAACTCTGTTACCCCGTTCCGGTGGCAGATATAACGGCAAGTTTCGACATTGCCGATAATAATTTTTTGGAGACTTTAGATGGCTATTAGCACACCGATGTTGGTGACATTCTGTGTCTATATTTTTGGCATGATATTGATTGGGTTCATCGCCTGGCGATCAACCAAAAACTTCGACGACTATATTCTTGGCGGTCGCAGCCTTGGGCCATTCGTGACGGCATTATCGGCAGGTGCGTCGGATATGAGCGGCTGGCTGTTAATGGGATTACCGGGTGCAGTCTTTCTTTCCGGGATCTCCGAAAGCTGGATCGCCATTGGCCTGACATTAGGCGCGTGGATTAACTGGAAGCTGGTGGCCGGGCGCTTGCGTGTGCATACCGAATACAATAATAACGCCTTAACATTGCCGGATTATTTTACCGGGCGTTTTGAAGATAAAAGCCGTATTTTGCGCATTATCTCCGCGCTGGTAATTTTGCTGTTCTTCACCATTTATTGTGCTTCGGGCATTGTGGCTGGCGCGCGTCTGTTTGAAAGCACCTTCGGCATGAGCTACGAAACGGCTCTGTGGGCGGGAGCTGCGGCGACGATCCTTTACACCTTTATTGGCGGCTTCCTTGCGGTGAGCTGGACTGACACTGTACAGGCCAGCCTGATGATTTTTGCCCTGATCCTGACGCCGGTTATCGTGATCATTAGCGTCGGTGGGTTTGGCGACTCGCTGGAAGTGATCAAACAAAAGAGCATTGAAAACGTGGATATGCTCAAAGGGTTGAATTTTGTCGCCATTATCTCGCTGATGGGCTGGGGGCTGGGTTACTTCGGTCAGCCGCATATTCTGGCGCGTTTTATGGCGGCGGATTCTCACCACAGCATTGTCCATGCGCGTCGTATCAGCATGACCTGGATGATCCTCTGTCTGGCAGGCGCGGTGGCGGTCGGTTTCTTCGGCATTGCATACTTTAACAATAATCCAGCGGTTGCCGGTGCGGTAAACCAGAACTCTGAGCGCGTGTTTATCGAACTGGCACAAATATTGTTTAACCCGTGGATTGCCGGGATTCTGTTGTCGGCGATTCTGGCGGCGGTGATGTCGACGTTAAGTTGCCAGCTGCTGGTGTGCTCCAGTGCGATTACCGAAGATCTGTACAAAGCATTTCTGCGTAAACATGCCAGCCAGAAAGAACTGGTGTGGGTAGGGCGTGTGATGGTGTTGGTGGTGGCGCTGGTGGCAATTGCGCTGGCGGCGAATCCGGAAAACCGTGTGCTGGGCTTAGTAAGCTACGCGTGGGCAGGCTTCGGTGCGGCGTTTGGTCCGGTGGTGCTGTTCTCAGTGATGTGGTCACGCATGACGCGTAACGGTGCACTGGCGGGGATGATCATTGGCGCGCTGACGGTTATTGTCTGGAAACAGTTCGGCTGGCTGGGTCTGTACGAAATTATTCCGGGCTTTATCTTCGGTAGCATTGGGATTGTGGTGTTTAGTTTACTGGGTAAAGCACCGTCAGCGGCGATGCAAAAACGCTTTGCTGACGCCGACGCGCACTACCATTCAGCGCCGCCGTCACGGTTGCAGGAAGGGTAAGGGAAGGCGTTTTACCGAAAATCCCACGTCATAATCAGAAGCAGGCAGAGGGCAATCAGTGATTGCCCTCTGCATTTTCTCTCAAAAAAAATTTACATTTCCTCATCATTATCACTACATTCCGCTTGTGTTTTTCTTCACCGTAATGATAATCGCTATCACTGCGATTTACTTTTCTTTGCATAGATTGACTCAGAAAAACGTTTAAGGGTGGGTGGCATGTTTGTTCCGTTTCTCATTATGTTGCGCGAAGGACTTGAAGCCGCGCTGATTGTCAGCCTGATTGCCAGCTATCTTAAGCGTACCCAGCGAGGTCGATGGATTGGTGTCATGTGGATTGGCGTGTTGCTAGCCGCTGCGTTGTGCCTGGGGCTGGGTATCTTCATTAATGAAACCACCGGCGAATTTCCGCAAAAAGAGCAGGAATTGTTCGAAGGTATCGTGGCGGTGATTGCCGTGGTGATCCTCACCTGGATGGTTTTCTGGATGCGTAAAGTGTCGCGCAACGTCAAAGTGCAACTGGAACAGGCAGTCGATAGCGCATTGCAGCGTGGGAATCATCATGGCTGGGCGCTGGTGATGATGGTCTTTTTTGCCGTTGCAAGGGAAGGGCTGGAGTCGGTCTTTTTCCTGCTGGCGGCGTTTCAACAAGATGTCGGTATCTGGCCTCCGCTGGGTGCAATGCTCGGTCTTGCTACAGCCGTGGTGCTCGGCTTCCTGCTCTACTGGGGCGGTATTCGCCTCAATCTTGGCGCGTTTTTTAAATGGACCAGCCTGTTTATTCTCTTCGTCGCCGCAGGGCTGGCGGCAGGTGCTATTCGCGCGTTTCATGAAGCCGGGCTGTGGAACCACTTTCAGGAAATCGCCTTCGATATGAGCGCGGTGCTCTCAACTCACTCGCTGTTCGGTACGCTGATGGAAGGTATCTTTGGTTATCAGGAAGCGCCGAGCGTCAGCGAAGTCGCCGTCTGGTTTATTTATCTCATCCCGGCGCTGGTGGCATTTGCTCTGCCGCCGCGCGCAGGGGCGACAGCGTCTCGCTCCGCGTAACGAAAATGACGCAAACTCTTGCTTAGTTACAACATACTTTAAAGGGATAGTCTCGTCATGACCATTAACTTCCGCCATAGTGCACTGCAATTAAGCGTGGCTGCGCTGTTCTCCTCTGCTTTTATGGCTAACGCTGCTGATATTCCGCAGGTCAAAGTCACTGTGACAGATAAACAGTGCGAACCGATGACCATTACGGTTAACGCCGGGAAAACACAGTTCATTATTCAGAACCACAGCCAGAAGGCGCTGGAGTGGGAGATCCTCAAAGGCGTGATGGTGGTGGAAGAGCGGGAAAATATCGCCCCTGGTTTTAGCCAGAAAATGACGGCGAATTTACAGCCTGGCGAATACGATATGACCTGCGGTCTGCTGACTAACCCGAAAGGGAAGTTGATCGTCAAAGGTGAAGCAACGGCGGATGCGGCGCAGAGCGATGCGCTGTTAAGTCTTGGTGGTGCAATTACTGCATATAAAGCGTATGTCATGGCGGAAACCACACAGCTGGTGACCGACACCAAAGCCTTTACCGACGCCATCAAAGCAGGCGATATCGAAAAAGCGAAAGCACTGTATGCGCCGACGCGCCAGCACTATGAGCGCATTGAACCGATTGCTGAGCTGTTCTCTGATCTGGATGGTAGCATTGACGCCCGTGAAGATGATTACGAGCAAAAAGCCGCCGATCCGAAATTCACCGGATTCCATCGTCTGGAAAAAGCCTTGTTTGGCGACAACACTACCAAAGGAATGGATCAGTACGCTGACCAGCTTTATACCGATGTGGTCGATTTGCAAAAACGCATCAGTGAACTGGCTTTCCCACCTTCAAAAGTGGTCGGCGGCGCAGCCGGACTGATTGAGGAAGTAGCAGCCAGCAAAATCAGCGGTGAAGAAGATCGCTACAGCCACACCGATCTGTGGGACTTCCAGGCTAACGTTGAAGGCTCGCAGAAAATTGTCGATCTGCTGCGTCCACAACTACAAAAAGCCAACCCGGAACTGCTGGCAAAAGTCGATGCCAACTTCAAAAAGGTCGATACCATTCTGGCGAAATACCGTACTAAAGACGGTTTTGAAACCTACGACAAATTGACCGATGCTGACCGTAATGCGCTGAAAGGGCCGATTACTGCGCTGGCGGAAGATCTGGCGCAACTTCGCGGTGTGCTGGGGCTGGATTAAGCGTTATGCAGTATGAAGATGAAAACGGCGTGAATGAACCGTCACGCCGACGTTTACTGAAAGGGATTGGTGCGCTGGCGCTGGCGGGAAGTTGTCCGGTAGCGCATGCGCAAAAACCACTAAGTGCACCGGGCACGCTTTCACCGGATGCACGCAATGAGAAACAGCCGTTTTATGGTGAGCATCAGGCAGGGATCCTGACGCCACAACAGGCCGCAATGATGCTGGTGGCGTTTGATGTGCTTGCCAGCGATAAAGCCGATCTTGAACGGTTGTTTCGCTTGTTGACTCAGCGTTTTGCTTTTCTGACTCAGGGCGGAGCGGCACCAGAAACGTCAAATCCACGCCTGCCGCCACGCGATTCCGGCATTCTTGGCGGCTACATTGCGCCCGATAATCTCACCATCACGTTATCGGTGGGCCACTCATTGTTTGATGAGCGTTTTGGCCTTGCGCAGCAGATGCCGAAAAAGTTGCAGAAGATGACACGTTTCCCTAACGACTCGCTTGATGCGGCGTTATGTCATGGTGATGTGTTGCTACAGATTTGCGCCAATACCCAGGACACGGTGATCCATGCACTGCGCGATATCATCAAACACACGCCGGATTTGCTCAGTGTGCGCTGGAAGCGGGAAGGGTTTATTTCCGACCACGCAGCGCGTAGTAAAGGCAAAGAGACGCCGATAAATTTGCTGGGTTTCAAAGACGGCACTGCTAATCCTGACAGCCAAAATGCGAAATTGATGCAAAAAGTAGTGTGGGTGACGGCAGATCAGCAGGAGCCTGCGTGGGCTATCGGCGGCAGCTACCAGGCGGTGCGTTTGATTCAGTTTCGAGTGGAATTTTGGGACAGAACGCCGCTGAAAGAACAGCAGACAATTTTTGGTCGCGACAAACAAACCGGTGCGCCGCTGGGAATGCAGCATGAGCATGATGTTCCGGATTACGCTAGCGATCCGGAAGGGAAGGTGATTGCGCTGGACAGCCATATCCGGCTGGCGAATCCCCGCACGACGGAGAGCGAGTCTAGTCTGATGCTGCGTCGTGGCTACAGTTATTCGTTGGGTGTTACCAACTCCGGGCAACTGGATATGGGGTTGCTGTTTGTCTGCTACCAACACGATCTGGAAAAGGGCTTCCTGACAGTACAAAAAAGGTTGAATGGCGAGGCGCTGGAGGAATATGTCAAACCTATCGGTGGCGGCTATTTCTTTGCGCTGCCGGGTGTGAAGGACGCGAGCGATTATCTTGGAAGCGCATTATTGCGAGTTTAATTTTTAGAGGCGGATAAGGCATTTACGCCGCACCAGGCGTTCGTGCGCTGATGCCTGATGCGACGCTTACACGTCTTATCATGCCTACAATTGGTGCGGGTTCGGTAGGCAGGATAAGGCGTTCACGCCGCATCCGGCGTTCGTGCGTTGATGCCTGATGCGACGCTTGCGCGTCTTATCATGCCTACAATCGGTGCGGGTTCGGTAGGCTGAATAAGGCGGTCACGCCGCATCCGGCGTTCGTGCGTTGATGCCTGACGCGAATCCTGCTGAAAGCACACAGCTTTTTTCATCACTGTCATCACTCTGTCATCTTTCCAGTAGAAACTAATGTCACTGAAATGGGTGTTTGTCGTTAAATATAAGTGAATATATTGTTGCAATGAATGCGAGTTCTGTTGTAATTATTAAGTAGCAGCGGAAGTTCCCGGCAGTGATAGTCAGTCACTATGGAGATCGCGGATGGTAACGTCCTGTTCTGGACAATGTTTTGTTAAGCAACGCTCCACCACTCGCGGAGATTTCTCCTCCGGTAGTCATCTCGTCACTTTGCATTTTCAAATTCTTCCTTACTTTTCATGTGTTACCGACGCCGCAAACGGTGTGCGTAGCCGTTTTTCGGCATTTTATCCAACAGCAAACTATGGCTTACAAGGAAGCCAACCCTCTGATGTTCGTGCGCATAATCGCGCTGCCAACGGCGCGTGTGATGAATACAAACAACTCAAGGTGCTCTCCATGGGAAGACAAAAAGCAGTGATCAAAGCTCGTCGCGAGGCAAAACGTGTGCTGAGACGGGATTCGCGCAGCCATAAGCAGCGTGAAGAAGAATCGGTCACCTCGCTTGTGCAGATGAGCGGCGTAGAAGCCATTGGTATGGCCCGCGACAGTCGCGATACCTCGCCCATCCTCGCGCGAAATGAAGCGCAATTGCACTATCTGAAGGCTATTGAGAGTAAGCAGCTGATATTCGCTACGGGCGAAGCCGGGTGCGGAAAAACCTGGATCAGTGCCGCAAAAGCGGCAGAGGCCCTGATACATAAGGATGTCGACAGGATTATCGTCACCCGTCCAGTTCTGCAAGCCGATGAAGATCTTGGTTTCTTACCTGGTGATATCGCAGAAAAGTTTGCTCCCTATTTTCGCCCGGTCTACGACGTGCTGGTCCGTCGCTTAGGGGCTTCCTTTATGCAGTACTGCCTGCGACCGGAAATAGGGAAGGTGGAAATTGCGCCGTTCGCCTATATGCGTGGACGTACCTTTGAAAATGCAGTCGTCATTCTTGACGAGGCGCAGAATGTGACTGCCGCGCAAATGAAAATGTTTTTAACCCGCCTCGGGGAGAACGTGACGGTTATTGTCAACGGTGATATCACGCAATGCGATTTACCTCGCGGCGTGCGCTCCGGATTAAGTGACGCGCTGGAACGTTTCGAAGAAGATGAAATGGTCGGGATCGTCCGATTCGGTAAAGAGGATTGCGTACGTTCAGCACTTTGCCAACGTACGCTACATGCATACAGTTAAGTGTGTTATAAGCGCAGAGCCCGGGTAAACCGGGCTTTGTTTTATTTCATTAACAGCAAAGACTTTCACTTCAGGTTAACGTTCAGGGGGGCGACTTTGAGCGTGTTGATAAGCTGAAATGAATTCTGGTTTAGATACTCTTACCAGGCATTTTTCGTCATAGCACCAAACCAGTGTAATGCCGCCAGCGCGGAGAGTTTTTCTTCCAGAAGCCCAAAAAGCGAGCATCTGCCTATCTTTTTTCAGCCATTCAACCTGTACAGGAGGTCTGGTGCCAATTTTGCGTATGAGGTTTAATCAACAATGGGCCAAAATTTGACTGACTGATTAACACCAAATATATTCTCCTGATTTTATTTTTTAGGGATAATATTAAAAATATAAGGTTAATCTTAATTAAATTTTTGGCTAATATTGTGTGTTGTTATTTTTTGTGGACGGCAAGCCGCAATGGCAAAATAGGTATGGTTGTAATAATCAAAACATGATACTAACTATATATAGATCGTTGAATTGTTGGCATGTAACTCGCTACAGCGAGTAGCGTTAGTAATGAAATATAATCAACATGGATAGGTGAAGATTAATTATGAGCTTTATGGTTTTTGTAACTTGTTTGACAATTGCATTTGTCGCCGGTTTTGCTGTTGCCAGAAAATTGACACTCCGAAAAGTTGCCTCATCGGTAATCATCACTAAATCGCAACCAGTCCCTTCCTCTGCAACTTCCCCTGCTGTTAAGGCGTCGACAAGGAGCTATACACCGCAGAAAACCTATCGTGACTCTCGTTGGCAAGAACGAGATGAGTTATTTCATGGAATGGTTGCCGAAGGTATTTTATTGGAAGGAAAAGAGTGGTTAATTACGCGTTGTGAAAAAATCTATTTTGATAATCTGGAGAAATGGTTTGGACATTATTGTCATATCCATTGCCAGGTCTCTCTGGGGCGCTTGATCAACTTTCCAGAACAACCCGAGTTTAGCGAAGAAGAAAGAAAGCGTTTCTTTGCAATTTATAATGGAATGGCAATGGATTATGTTCTGGTTTCAAAGAAGAACAATAAAATAGTCTGTGTTATTGAGCTGGATGATCCGAGTCATGAAAGGGCAGATCGCATTATTCGTAACCGTTGGTTGAATACGATTATGACTATTGCACGGGTGCCTTTTGTACGAGCTTCTGTCACTAAATTGGATGAAATCCCTCCGGTCTGGGATACCCGTGACAAAATTCGCCCATTAGCCGCGGCGACAAAGGGTGAACCGTTGCATTAACTAAGTACCCCGGTCAGGGCTTTTCATCCCCCGGTGTGTGCAATATACGAAAAAAAAGCCCGTACCTTCGTACGAGCTCTTCTTTAAAGATGGCGGTGAGGGGGGGATTGACTCGCTTCGCTCGCCCTGCGGGCAGCCCGCTCACTGCGTTCACGGTCTGTCCAACTGGCTGTCGCCAGTTGTCGAACCCCTGTCGGGGCTTCTCATCCCCCCGGTGTGTGCAATATACGAAAAAAAAGCCCGTACTTTCGTACGAGCTCTTCTTTAAAGATGGCGGTGAGGGGGGGATTCGAACCCCCGATACGTTGCCGTATACACACTTTCCAGGCGTGCTCCTTCAGCCACTCGGACACCTCACCAAATTGTCGTTCCTGTCTTGCTGGAACGGGCGCTAATTTAGGGAAATCATGACCTGAGGTCAACAAACTTTTTTAAAAAATCGCGCGTTTATTCAAACTTCAATCAATATGCAGTTTTAATAAGCGAAATCTGCTTTTTTTGCCACCGACCACGGATTTGTTATGCTGGTGGCCTTTGTAGATCATAACGATAAGTGCGAATAAATTTCGCGCAACGCTTTTCGGGAGTCAGTATGGACATCATCTTTTATCACCCAACGTTCGATACCCAATGGTGGGTTGAGGCACTGCGCAAAGCTATTCCTCAGGCAAGAGTCAGAGCATGGAAAAGCGGAGACAATGAATCAGCCGATTATGCTTTAGTCTGGCATCCTCCTGTTGAAATGCTGGCTGGGCGCGATCTTAAAGCGGTGTTTGCACTCGGGGCGGGTGTTGATTCTATTTTGAGCAAGTTACAGGCTCACCCTGATATGCTGAAACCTTCTGTTCCACTTTTTCGCCTGGAAGATACCGGTATGGGCGAGCAAATGCAGGAATATGCCGTTAGTCAGGTGCTGCATTGGTTTCGACGTTTTGACGATTATCGCACCCAGCAAAATAATTCACATTGGCAACCGCTGCCTGAATATCATCGGGAAGATTTTACCATCGGCATTTTGGGCGCAGGCGTACTGGGCGGTAAAGTTGCCCAGAGTCTGCAAACCTGGCGCTTTCCGCTGCGTTGCTGGAGTCGAACCCGTAAATCGTGGCCGGGCGTGCAAAGTTTTGCCGGACGGGAAGAACTTTCTGCATTTCTGAGCCAATGCCGAGTATTGATTAATTTGTTACCGAATACACCTGAAACCGTCGGCATTATTAATCAACAATTACTCGAAAAATTACCGGATGGCGCGTATCTCCTCAACCTGGCGCGTGGTGTTCATGTCGTGGAAGATGACCTGCTCGCGGCGCTGGATAGCGGCAAAGTTAAAGGTGCAATGCTGGATGTTTTTAATCGCGAACCCTTACCGCCGGAAAGTCCGCTCTGGCAGCATCCACGCGTGGCGATAACACCACATGTCGCCGCGATTACCCGTCCCGCTGAAGCTGTGGATTACATTTCGCGCACCATTGCCCAGCTCGAAAAAGGGGAGAGGGTCTGCGGGCAAGTCGACCTCGCACGCGGCTACTAATAAAGCATCAGGTTTCCTGCTATCCTTGGCGGGAATTGAATACAGGAGAGAGTTATGTATCCCGTCGACCTTCATATGCATACCGTTGCCAGCACGCATGCATATAGCACATTGAGTGATTACATTGCCCAGGCCAAACAAAAGGGCATTAAACTTTTTGCGATCACCGATCATGGCCCGGACATGGAAGATGCGCCGCATCACTGGCACTTCATTAACATGCGTATCTGGCCGCGAGTGGTTGATGGGGTAGGGATCCTGCGCGGCATCGAAGCTAACATTAAAAATGTTGATGGTGAAATTGACTGCAGCGGCAAAATGTTTGATTCGCTGGATCTGATTATTGCCGGTTTTCATGAGCCGGTTTTTGCGCCGCATGACAAAGCGACCAATACACAAGCGATGATCGCCACTATCGCCAGCGGCAATGTGCATATAATAAGTCATCCCGGAAATCCACGATATCCAATTGATTTTAAAGCTGTTTCTGAAGCTGCAGCGAAACATCAGGTAGCGCTGGAAATCAATAATTCCTCATTTTTACACTCACGTAAGGGCAGTGAAGACAACTGTCGTGCGGTAGCCGCAGCGGTACGTGACGCTGGAGGTTGGGTGGCATTAGGCTCGGATTCTCACACCGCGTTTACCATGGGTGAATTTGAAGAGTGTCTTAAAATCCTCGACGCGGTAGATTTTCCGCCAGAGCGCATTTTGAATGTTTCTCCGCGCCGCTTACTGAACTTCCTTGAATCTCGCGGTATGGCACCGATTGCGGAATTTGCAGACCTTTAATTACTAGTAATGGAAATATATTAATGAACGAGTTTTCTATCCTCTGTCGTGTGCTGGGTTCGCTCTATTACCGCCAACCGCAAGATCCTTTACTGGTGCCGCTGTTTACCCTGATTCGTGAGGGGAAACTGGCTGCGAACTGGCCACTGGAGCAGGATGAGTTACTGACACGTTTACAGAAAAGCTGTGATATGGCGCAAGTCTCTGCCGAATACAATGCGTTGTTTATCGGCGATGAATGTGCTGTGCCGCCATATCGTAGCGCATGGGTTGAGGGCGCGACGGAAGCGGAAGTGCGCGCTTTTCTTTCCGAACGAGGGATGCCATTAGCGGATACGCCAGCCGATCACATCGGTACATTGCTGCTCGCGGCTTCCTGGCTGGAAGATCAGTCAACGGAAGATGAGAGCGAAGCACTGGAAACACTGTTCAGTGAGTATCTGTTACCCTGGTGTGGTGCGTTCCTTGGCAAAGTGGAGGCCCATGCAACTACGCCTTTCTGGCGCACCATGGCACCGCTAACCCGCGATGCTATTAGTGCAATGTGGGACGAGCTGGAAGAAGATTCTGAAGAGTAAATGTGATCTCCATCACTCATAACTGCAACAGATAATTTGTTGTTGCATAAAATGTGTGCTCGATCTCATTCATGGCCGCGTTTTCTGCTATCATGCGCGGCATGAACATACTTCTCTCTATTGCAATCACAACAGGCATTCTCTCCGGTATCTGGGGATGGGTGGCTGTTTCCCTGGGCTTACTAAGCTGGGCGGGCTTCCTGGGCTGTACGGCCTACTTTGCCTGCCCGCAAGGTGGGCTGAAAGGGCTGGCGATCTCCGCTGCAACCCTGCTTAGTGGCGTGGTGTGGGCGATGGTCATTATTTACGGTAGTGCACTGGCACCACATCTGGAAATTCTCGGTTATGTCATAACCGGTATTGTCGCGTTTCTGATGTGTATTCAGGCGAAACAGCTGCTGCTTTCATTTGTTCCGGGGACGTTTATAGGCGCATGCGCGACGTTTGCCGGGCAGGGTGACTGGAAACTGGTGTTACCTTCGCTGGCGCTCGGGTTGATATTTGGTTACGCAATGAAAAACAGCGGCCTGTGGCTGGCGGCGCGTAGTACGAAGACCGCTCACCGTGAGCAGCAAATCAAAAATAAAGCGTGAGGGGCACTCACGCTTTCGCTTGAACAGTAAAATGCCGGATGATAATTCCGGCATTTTTATCTATCAGGATTCCGGTGGAACCGACATATGGCGGTATTTCACCAGAATGTCATTCTGCCGTTCTGCTTTGTTCTGCAAATCCCAAAGACCGCGGTCGATACCATCATTAATCAGGAAAATGACGCCTGTTTCGATAGCCGACATCAGGCACAGCATAACGGGTTCGTTCGAGGTGTAACCTACTTCCCCTTCCAGCAAGCGCTGGTAGTCAATAAAGCGGAAGACCCCCGCCTGAACTTCATAGGAAAGTATCGTCTTACTGGTGTTCACCGAGGAGAGGATCTCACCGGTACTCACATTGACGACACGCAGGTTCACGGCAATCTGATCGAGCTGGTATTGCGTGTCTGCACCGATCCCAAAATATCTTGCCCCAACACCGCCCGATTTAACGTTGCTTTCATAACCGATAATCGAACCTTCAACCATGATATTTGCCGCCGTTAAAGATTGCAGCGGGATTCGGTTATTAATGGCAACCGTGCCGTTTTCTTGTGCTGCACGAATAATCTTGCGCTCGTTAAGCAGGTTTTGTAAGCCCTGGCGCTCCAGCGGTATAAACCAGCGAGAATCTTTCAATGCCGTGACCAGCATTGCCGTGGCGCTTTGCGGAACAGCAGTGGAGAAGTTACTTGCCGGGTAGGGTTTAAATTGCCCGGTTTCGTCCTGAATGTTGTATACCGAAACAAAGATCTTACCCGTCGGCGCTGGCAGATGGGTCAAATCTTTGTAGCTCTGAGCACGAGGCATTAATGTCGGTCTGGCGGCTTCTTTAGGCGGGGCGGTTAAGCATCCGCTCAGTAACATGACGGCAACCAAAAGAAATAAGCGCTGCATGATTATTTTCCTTATGAAGCTGGGGCTTAAAAATCGGTTGAGTTATTTTGTAAACCCGAAACCTGGATGGTCGAGGTTTGTCCGGTTTTGCGATCCGTCACATTCAACTGCAATTGACCATCGCGGTTAGCGATATCGACAATATAATCGTTGGTCACCATGCGGCCCGGTTTACCGGTATTAATATTCGACAGTAGCCCACCTAAAATTTGTGACTGGATGGCCTGGGTAAAGTTATCTAACGCTGAGGGCGTTTCAATACCAAAGTCATCGTTATAGCTCGGATCTTTATACGAGTTCTGTGCCTGGGCGCTATTTAATAAAAAAGCACCGTTATTTGGGTTACCACCAAAGTTTGGATTACGGAACTGGAAAGTCATGGTTCCAGCCCAACTTAAAGGCGAAATAAGCATGAGTAGAACTACTGCATGTTTGACACGCATTGCAGCCTCCGAACAATTTTTTATTTAGAATTCATCATGCGCCAAATCGCCCGTACTCAATAACGCCTGATTTATCTGGCGACGATTTAGTGCTTCTTCAGTTTGAATCAGTGCAAAGACGACTGTTTTTTCGAAGTCTCTTTTCAACGGGAATAAAAAAGTCTGGAAAATAACGTCCTGATTGACCGTTATTGTGATCCAACTTCCCCATCGTGCACTGGGCCTTTCATTAATCGTTAAGTTACCCGTATAGTCACTTTCCCATTTATCACTAAAGGCTCGGTAAAAATCATGGCCAATAGATGAAACAGTATGGTCAGTTAACAAGCCCGGGACTTCTACCTCAACGGCGTGAAGATTCCCTGCGGCGAACAGGAATTCTGCCGCCACAATCCAGCGTAAATAACGTTTCATGGCTTTATCGCCTGAGGTTATCGTTTGCCCAGGAAACCGCTTGAGTCCGGTTTTTTACGGCTATCTTCTTGAAAAGATTATAAAGATGCGTTTTAACCGTATTTTCGCTGATGAACAACGAACGAGCGATCTCGTTATTAGACGCGCCGATACGCAGCTTATTCAGGATCTCTTTTTCCCGATGAGTAAGGAGGGCTGATTCCGTGCTGTTATAACGATAGTTACCTGAATGCGTAATCAGGTAACTGGCAAGCTTTTGCGTAAAGTAGCATTCGCCGCGCAGGACGCCTTGCAACCCATTGACAACACGTTCTTGATCCTCCATGGCATAAAAAACGCCGTTGATATGAGGCCAGTTTTCAATGTCGCGGTACGGGTAATCTTCAGGTGTATTTAGCAACAATATTTTGATATTGTTGTTTTTCCTGCTCAAAGTATCCTGCCAATAATGGATAAGCTTTTTATCCGCTTCCATCATATCCAGAAGAATAATAGAGCCTGAAGATATATCGTCCAGAGAACGTTGAATATTATGTAATTTTCCTGTAATTGCCAGCGATTGTTTAAGGTGCTGCAAGAGAGCTGTCGCCTGCAAAGAAGGTTTAGTGATCAACAATAATGTATGACCATGGATACTATGGACTTCATTAAACATGATGAAACCCCGCTTTTTTTATTGATCGCACACCTGACAGCTGCCTCTAAAATAGAAGCACCAGAAGTACTGACAGATGTTGCACTGCTGTGTGTAGTAATAAATCAGCCCTAAATGGGTAAAATATAAAACTAATGGATTACATCTGATTTCAATCTAGCCATTACAAATCTTAAATCAAGTGTTAAACATGTAACTAAATGTAACTCGTTATATTAAAATGTTAATCTTAAGGTTTTATTAAGTTTAGAAATGATAGAAAAGTTGTACATTTGGTTTTTCTTGCACAATTTTAAAAAATCATACAAATGGTGCTAACTTGCTAATAATGCATATAAAAAATATTTCGGTGTAGTCCTTTCGTCATGTAAAACGTTCTTGTTTTTTCTCCACACCTCCGTGGACAATTTTTTACTGCAAAAAGACGAGGTTTGTCACGGCTTGTGCGCAAGACATATCGCAGCAATCAGCGACGGGCAAGAAGAATGACTGTCTGGTGATTTTTGATTGCGGAAAACCGAAATTTAAAAGAAAACAAAATATTTTTTTGCGTAGATAACAGCGTATTTACGTGGGTTTTAATACTTTGGTATGAACAAAAAAAGAAAAATACAACGCGCGGGTGAGTTATTAAAAATATTTCCGCAGACATACTTTCCATCGTAACGCAGCGTTAACAAAATACAGGTTGCGTTAACAACCAAGTTGAAATGATTTAATTTCTTAAATGTACGACCAGGTCCAGGGTGACAACATGAAAAACAAATTGTTATTTATGATGTTAACAATACTGGGTGCGCCTGGGATTGCAGCCGCAGCAGGTTATGATTTAGCTAATTCAGAATATAACTTCGCGGTAAATGAATTGAGTAAGTCTTCATTTAATCAGGCAGCCATAATTGGTCAAGCTGGGACTAATAATAGTGCTCAGTTACGGCAGGGAGGCTCAAAACTTTTGGCGGTTGTTGCGCAAGAAGGTAGTAGCAACCGGGCAAAGATTGACCAGACAGGAGATTATAACCTTGCATATATTGATCAGGCGGGCAATGCCAACGATGCCAGTATTTCGCAAGGTGCTTATGGTAATACTGCGATGATTATCCAGAAAGGTTCTGGTAATAAAGCAAATATTACACAGTATGGTACTCAAAAAACGGCAATTGTAGTGCAGAGACAGTCGCAAATGGCTATTCGCGTGACACAACGTTAATTTCCATTCGACTTTTAAATCAATCCGATGGGGGTTTTACATGAAACTTTTAAAAGTAGCAGCAATTGCAGCAATCGTATTCTCTGGTAGCGCTCTGGCAGGTTCTATTCCTCAGTATGGCGGTGGTGGTCACCATGGCGGTGGCGGTAATAATAGCGGCCCAAATTCAGAGCTGAATATTTACCAGTACGGTGGTGGTAACTCTGCACTTGCTCTGCAAACTGATGCTCGTAACTCTGACTTGACGATTACCCAGCACGGTGGCGGTAACGGCGCAGATGTTGGCCAAGGTTCTGATGACAGCTCAATCGATCTGACTCAGCGTGGTTTCGGCAACAGCGCTACTCTTGATCAGTGGAATGGTAAAGATTCTACTATGACTGTTAAACAGTTCGGTGGCGGTAACGGTGCTGCTGTTGACCAGACTGCATCTAACTCCAGCGTTAACGTCACTCAGGTTGGCTTTGGTAACAACGCGACCGCTCATCAGTACTAATACATCCTCTGTATTAAAGAAACAGGGCGCAAGCCCTGTTTTTTTTCGGGAGAAGAATATGAATGCGTTATTACTCCTTGCGGCACTTTCCAGTCAGATAACCTTTAATACGACCCAGCATGGGGATATGTACACCATTATTCCTGAAGTCACTCTTACTCAATCTTGTCTGTGCAGAGTACAAATATTGTCCCTGCGCGAAGGCAGTTCAGGGCAAAGTCAGACGAAGCAAGAAAAGACCCTCTCATTGCCTGCTAATCAACCCATTGCTTTGACGAAGTTGAGTTTAAATATTTCCCCGGACGATCGGGTGAAAATAGTTGTTACTGTTTCTGATGGACAGTCACTTCATTTATCACAACAATGGCCGCCCTCTTCAGAAAAGTCTTAATTTGTTGAAATATCGAGCATAAAATGAATCTGGAGAGAATGGTCTGCTGCGGATCAGCCAACCTGAAAGTATGGAGAACACAACCCTCAAGGATGACTAATCATTGAGGAAATAGAATAAATGTTCAGACCTTTTTTAAACTCTCTTATGCTCGGCAGTTTGTTTTTTCCTTTTATTGCCATCGCAGGAAGCACCGCGCAAGGGGGCGTGATCCATTTTTATGGCCAAATTGTGGAACCGGCATGTGACGTCAGCACCCAGTCATCACCCGTAGAAATGAACTGCCCACAGAATGGCTCTGTTCCGGGCAGAACCTATTCCAGCAAAGCGTTAATGAGCGGCAATGTCAAAAACGCGCAAATAGCCTCAGTAAAAGTGCAGTATCTTGATAAACAGAAAAAGCTGGCTGTAATGAACATCGAATATAACTAAGTTTCTGAACAACTCACCTTGCTGAGCAGAAAAATGCGATTTAACCAAAAAGCCTGCTGTACACTTAAGAAACAAGAAGGTGTAAGGAGGCGTTATGAAAACGCGTATTCATGTTGTGCAGGGTGATATTACCAAACTGGCCGTTGATGTGATTGTGAATGCGGCTAATCCGTCATTAATGGGAGGCGGCGGCGTCGATGGAGCCATTCATCGCGCAGCGGGTCCGGCCCTTCTGGATGCCTGTTTAAAAGTCAGGCAACAGCAGGGCGATTGCCCTACGGGGCATGCCGTTATTACGCTTGCAGGCGATCTTCCCGCTAAAGCCGTAGTGCACACCGTCGGGCCAGTCTGGCGTGGTGGTGAACAAAACGAAGACCAGCTTTTGCAGGATGCCTATCTCAATAGCCTACGACTGGTGGCGGCAAACAGCTATACGTCAGTGGCTTTTCCTGCAATTAGTACTGGGGTTTATGGTTACCCTCGTGCGGCAGCGGCTGAAATCGCAGTAAAAACCGTTTCAGAATTTATTACCCGTCACGCTTTACCCGAACAGGTATACTTTGTCTGTTATGATGAAGAAAACGCCCACCTCTACGAAAGACTCCTTACCCAACAAGGAGATGAATGATTTGCCCCGGCTGGCGAGCGCGGTGCTGCCACTGTGTTCGCAACATCCCGGTCAGTGTGGCCTTTTCCCTCTGGAGAAAAGTCTGGATGCGTTTGCCGCCCGGTATCGTCTGGCCGAAATGGCAGAGCATACGCTGGATGTTCAGTATTACATCTGGCAGGACGATATGTCGGGTCGGTTACTGTTTTCCGCCCTGTTAGCCGCAGCAAAGCGTGGCGTTCGCGTCCGTTTGTTGCTGGACGACAACAATACACCCGGACTTGACGACATTTTACGCTTGCTTGACAGTCATCCCCGCATTGAAGTCCGGCTTTTTAATCCTTTTTCGTTTCGACTGCTACGTCCGCTTGGTTATATCACCGACTTTTCCCGTCTCAATCGCCGTATGCACAATAAAAGTTTCAGTG
Organism: Escherichia sp. MOD1-EC5189; assembly: GCF_002966045.1. Taxonomy (NCBI): domain Bacteria; kingdom Pseudomonadati; phylum Pseudomonadota; class Gammaproteobacteria; order Enterobacterales; family Enterobacteriaceae; genus Escherichia; species Escherichia sp. MOD1-EC5189. The sequence continues at coordinate 174,366 of NZ_PTRX01000002.1, forward strand.
TCGATGGCGTGGTGACGCTGGTAGGGGGGCGAAATATTGGTGATGCCTATTTTGGTGCAGGGGAAGAGCCACTTTTTTCGGATTTAGATGTCATGGCAATAGGACCAGTTGTAGAGGACGTTGCCGATGATTTCGCCCGCTACTGGTATTGTAAATCGGTTTCACCCTTACAGCAGGTGCTGGATGTCCCGGAAGGTGAAATGGCGGATCGCATCGAGTTACCCGCCTCCTGGCATGACGATGCCATGACGCATCGTTATTTACGCAAAATGGAATCCAGCCCGTTTATAAATCATCTGGTTGATGGAACGTTGCCGCTTATCTGGGCGAAAACACGTTTATTAAGTGATGATCCGGCGAAAGGGGAAGGCAAGGCAAAACGGCATTCACTGTTACCGCAGCGCCTGTTCGATATCATGGGCTCACCCAGTGAACGCATCGATATTATCTCTTCCTATTTTGTACCGACACGCGCAGGTGTGGCGCAACTCTTACGGATGGTGAGAAAAGGGGTAAAGATTGCGATCCTAACCAATTCTCTTGCCGCTAACGATGTTGCTGTCGTCCATGCCGGATACGCGCGCTGGCGCAAAAAATTGCTCCGCTACGGCGTGGAATTATATGAACTCAAGCCGACGCGTGAACAAAGTAGTACGTTACACGATCGCGGCATAACCGGTAATTCCGGTGCCAGCCTGCATGCTAAAACCTTTAGCATCGATGGTAAAACGGTGTTTATTGGCTCTTTCAATTTCGATCCACGTTCGACATTGCTCAATACTGAAATGGGGTTCGTGATAGAGAGCGAAACGCTGGCACAGTTAATTGATAAACGCTTTATTCAGAGCCAGTATGATGCGGCCTGGCAGCTCCGTCTGGACAGGTGGGGGCGGATCAACTGGGTTGATCGTCATGCAAAGAAAGAAATTGTTCTCAAAAAAGAACCCGCTACCAGTTTCTGGAAGCGGGTTATGGTCAGACTGGCGTCGATATTGCCTGTGGAATGGTTATTGTAAACGCGGCTTAACGGGCTGGTGCTTTATCGTTCTCACGCTTAACAACCGGTTTACCAGAGAACAAAAACTTCAGTAACGGGATGCGTAAATGAATTTCATACAGAATTATCGCAATCCCTACTACGAATATCAGGCCACAGAGAAAACCAAGCCAGTTGGAGGTGATGTGCGGTGTAATGTACGCGCCGAAAAACAGCGTTAACGGGTGGTGAACCAGATAGATAAATAGCGATGCGTTAACAAAGTAAGTCACCCGCGCTGACTGGAAGTTAAGCAAACGGTGGCCGAAGGAGAAGACCACATTCACCATCCACAGACCGAGGACCATGGTGATCACCGACTCGGTTTCGTACATCCAGGCATCGCCACTGCCATAGCGCTGGTTGAGTAAATAAGCGACAAACGCCAATGCTGCTGCAAGGGTACAGCCACGAGACGGCGTGGTAAACAAGGCTTTAAGATGAGGGAAAATGAAAGCCAGTGCGCCGAGGATAAAGAACGGCAAATAAAATAACGTTTGCATGACAATAAAATTGAACATGCCGTTACTCAGAATGGGTGGATACACAATAAAAATCGTTCTTCTTATTACCGCATAACCGATGCCGAGGCACAAAAAAATCACCGATAATTTTACCATCGAGAATTTTTTATTCGTTTTATCAGAATTTTCTAAATTATTTCTGATGCGTTTAAATATCCATACGCACAGCGTCGTCATGACCACTAACACCAGTAAAAACCACAGGTGTGATATTAATTCCCAGGCCAACGTATTATATTTGTCATACAATGACAGCCCAGGCCAACTTTCCGCTTTCCCTTTGACGTATTGCAGCATAATAAATTGCGGCAATGTCAGTAGGGGGATGGCTGTTAACATCGGGATCCCTACACGTTCGACACGTACTTTCCACCATTTTTTCAAGGGATAGCGTAAAAAAAGCATGTAGGAAAAGTACCCGGATATAACGAAAAATACCTGCATGCGGAACGAGTGGATGAAGTCATTAAAAAGGGTCAGCCATAATGACGGTTCGGCGCTATTCACATGCCATGTATGGCTCGAATAGATTAAAGAAATATGAAAAGGGATCCCTAACAACATCAGCCAGGCGCGGATGGAGTCGAGGAAATATTCACGTTGCGCGGGTACTGGATTCATATATGGTTAACTAATCTCGGATTTTTCGTCTTATCCCTGTCGGGTTATGCCTTTAGGCTTGTTGCCATAGCGACACCGACCTGACCGCGCCAGACGCAGGCTTCAAGGTTTTTATGCATAGCATCATCGCTACCACTAACCAGAATGGAAGCGTCTGTAAGACGGTTGATAAATAAATTTGCTGGCAAACCCTACACGAAGTCGATGCTTCTGTCTTTAGGAGAAGCACGGAAAGTGAAAACGGTTGCAATCAGGTGCTTAATCCATGAGCCAGCGTGCTGAACGATACCGGGATTCTGTTGTCGGAATGGCTGGTTATCCATTAAAATAGATCGGATCGATATAAGCACACAAAGGGGGAAGTGCTTACTAATTATGAAACATAAACTACAAATGATGAAAATGCGTTGGTTGAGTGCTGCAGTAATGTTAACCCTGTATACATCTTCAAGCTGGGCTTTCAGTATTGATGATGTCGCAAAGCAAGCTCAATCCTTAGCCGGGAAAGGCTATGAGGCACCTAAAAGCAACTTGCCCTCCGTTTTCCGCGACATGAAATACGCGGACTATCAGCAGATCCAGTTTAATCATGACAAAGCGTACTGGAACAATCTGAAGACCCCATTCAAACTCGAGTTCTACCATCAGGGTATGTACTTCGATACCCCGGTCAAAATAAATGAAGTGACTGCCACCGCAGTCAAACGAATCAAATACAGCCCGGATTATTTCACTTTCGGCGATGTTCAGCATGATAAAGACACGGTAAAAGACCTTGGTTTTGCCGGTTTTAAAGTGCTTTACCCGATCAACAGCAAAGATAAAAACGATGAAATCGTCAGCATGCTCGGGGCCAGCTATTTCCGCGTGATTGGCGCAGGTCAGGTTTATGGCCTTTCTGCCCGCGGCCTGGCAATTGATACCGCCTTGCCATCAGGTGAAGAGTTTCCACGCTTCAAAGAGTTCTGGATCGAGCGTCCAAAACCGACTGATAAACGTTTAACCATTTATGCATTGCTTGACTCGCCGCGTGCGACAGGTGCTTACAAATTCGTGGTTATGCCAGGGCGTGACACTGTTGTGGATGTGCAGTCGAAAATCTATCTGCGCGATAAAGTCGGCAAACTGGGGGTTGCACCGTTAACCAGTATGTTCCTGTTTGGGCCGAACCAACCTTCGCCTGCAAATAACTATCGCCCGGAATTGCACGACTCTAACGGTCTCTCTATCCATGCCGGTAATGGTGAGTGGATCTGGCGTCCGTTGAATAACCCGAAACATTTAGCGGTCAGCAGCTTCTCGATGGAAAATCCGCAAGGCTTCGGTCTGTTGCAGCGCGGTCGTGATTTCTCCCGCTTCGAAGATCTCGATGATCGTTACGACCTCCGTCCAAGCGCATGGGTGACTCCGAAAGGGGAGTGGGGCAAAGGCAGCGTTGAGCTGGTGGAAATTCCAACCAACGATGAAACCAACGATAACATCGTCGCTTACTGGACTCCGGATCAGCTGCCGGAGCCGGGTAAAGAGATGAACTTTAAATACACCATCACCTTTAGCCGTGATGAAGACAAACTGCATGCACCAGATAACGCATGGGTGCAACAAACGCGTCGTTCAACGGGGGATGTGAAGCAGTCGAACCTGATTCGCCAGCCTGACGGTACTATCGCCTTTGTGGTCGATTTTACCGGCGCAGAGATGAAAAAACTGCCAGAGGATACCCCGGTCACAGCGCAAACCAGCATTGGTGATAATGGTGAGATAGTTGAAAGCACGGTGCGCTATAACCCGGTTACCAAAGGCTGGCGTCTGGTGATGCGTGTGAAAGTGAAAGATGCCAAGAAAACCACTGAAATGCGTGCTGCGCTGGTGAATGCCGATCAGACGTTGAGTGAAACCTGGAGCTACCAGTTACCTGCCAATGAATAAGACAACTGAGTACATTGACGCAATGCCCATCGCCGCAAGCGAGAAAGCGGCATTGCCGAAGACTGATATCCGCGCCGTTCATCAGGCGCTGGATGCCGAACACCGCACCTGGGCGCGGGAGGATGACTCCCCGCAAGGCTCGGTAAAGGCGCGTCTGGAACAAGCCTGGCCAGATTCACTTGCTGATGGACAGTTAATTAAAGACGATGAAGGGCGCGATCAGCTTAAGGCGATGCCAGAAGCAAAACGCTCCTCGATGTTTCCCGATCCGTGGCGTACCAACCCGGTAGGCCGTTTCTGGGATCGTCTGCGTGGACGCGATGTGACGCCGCGCTATCTGGCTCGTTTGACCAAAGAAGAGCAGGAGAGCGAGCAAAAGTGGCGTACCGTCGGTACCATCCGCCGTTACATTTTGTTAATCCTTACGCTCGCGCAAACTGTTGTCGCGACCTGGTATATGAAGACCATTCTTCCTTATCAGGGGTGGGCGCTGATTAATCCTATGGATATGGTTGGTCAGGATGTGTGGGTTTCCTTTATGCAGCTTCTGCCTTATATGCTGCAAACCGGTATCCTGATCCTCTTTGCGGTGCTGTTCTGTTGGGTGTCCGCCGGATTCTGGACGGCGTTGATGGGCTTCCTGCAACTGCTTATTGGTCGCGATAAATACAGTATATCTGCGTCGACAGTTGGCGATGAACCATTAAACCCGGAGCATCGCACGGCGTTGATCATGCCTATCTGTAACGAAGACGTGAACCGTGTTTTTGCTGGCCTGCGTGCAACGTGGGAATCAGTAAAAGCCACCGGGAATGCCAAACACTTTGATGTCTACATTCTGAGTGACAGTTATAACCCGGATATCTGCGTCGCAGAGCAAAAAGCCTGGATGGAGCTGATCGCTGAAGTCGGTGGCGAAGGTCAGATTTTCTATCGCCGCCGCCGTCGTCGCGTGAAGCGTAAAAGCGGTAATATCGATGACTTCTGCCGTCGCTGGGGCAGCCAGTACAGCTACATGGTGGTGCTGGATGCTGACTCGGTAATGACCGGTGATTGTTTGTGCGGGCTGGTGCGCCTGATGGAAGCCAACCCGAACGCCGGGATCATTCAGTCGTCGCCGAAAGCGTCCGGTATGGATACGCTGTATGCGCGCTGTCAGCAGTTCGCGACCCGCGTGTATGGGCCACTGTTTACAGCCGGTTTGCACTTCTGGCAACTCGGTGAGTCGCACTACTGGGGGCATAACGCGATTATCCGCGTGAAACCGTTTATCGAGCACTGCGCGCTGGCGCCGTTGCCGGGAGAAGGTTCCTTTGCCGGTTCAATCCTTTCGCACGACTTCGTGGAAGCTGCGTTGATGCGCCGCGCAGGTTGGGGGGTATGGATTGCTTACGATCTCCCGGGTTCTTATGAAGAATTGCCGCCTAACTTGCTCGATGAACTAAAACGTGACCGCCGCTGGTGCCACGGCAACCTGATGAACTTCCGCCTGTTCCTGGTGAAGGGTATGCACCCGGTTCACCGTGCGGTGTTCCTGACAGGTGTGATGTCTTATCTCTCCGCGCCGCTGTGGTTTATGTTCCTCGCGCTCTCTACGGCATTGCAGGTAGTTCATGCGTTGACCGAACCGCAATACTTCCTGCAACCACGGCAGTTGTTCCCGGTGTGGCCACAGTGGCGTCCTGAGCTGGCGATAGCGCTGTTTGCTTCGACTATGGTGCTGTTGTTCCTGCCGAAGTTATTGAGCATTTTGCTTATCTGGTGCAAAGGAACGAAAGAATACGGTGGCTTCTGGCGCGTTACATTATCGCTGCTGCTGGAAGTGCTTTTTTCCGTGTTGCTGGCTCCGGTACGTATGCTGTTCCATACGGTATTCGTCGTCAGCGCTTTCCTTGGCTGGGAAGTGGTGTGGAATTCACCGCAGCGTGATGATGACTCCACTTCCTGGGGCGAAGCATTCAAACGCCACGGCTCTCAGCTGCTGCTGGGGTTAGTGTGGGCGGTTGGTATGGCGTGGCTGGATCTCCGTTTCCTGTTCTGGCTGGCACCGATTGTCTTCTCGTTGATCCTGTCACCGTTTGTTTCGGTGATCTCCAGCCGTACTACCGTGGGTCTGCGAACCAAACGCTGGAAACTGTTCCTGATCCCGGAAGAGTATTCACCACCGCAGGTACTGCTTGATACCGATCGTTTCCTCGAGATGAATCGTCAACGCTCCCTCGACGATGGCTTTATGCACGCGGTGTTTAACCCGTCATTTAACGCTCTGGCAACCGCAATGGCGACCGCGCGTCACCGCGCCAGTAAGGTGCTGGAAATCGCCCGTGACCGCCACGTTGAACAGGCGCTGAACGAGACGCCAGAGAAGCTGAATCGCGATCGTCGCCTGGTGCTGCTAAGCGATCCGGTGACGATGGCCCGTCTGCATTTCCGCGTCTGGAATTCCCCTGAGAGATATTCTTCATGGGTGAGTTATTACGAAGGGATAAAGCTCAATCCACTGGCATTGCGTAAACCGGATAGGGCTTCGCAATAAAAACGTAGTTGCCTGATGCGCTACGCTTATCAGGCCTACATTGCTCCTGCAATGTGTTGATTTTGCAAGATTTTGTAGGTCGGATAAGGCGTTCACGCCGCATTAGGCAAAAACAACGAGCCAATAAAAATACCGGCGTGATGCCGGTATTTTTTTACGGGAGAGGTATCAAATGCGTTTCATCATGGTCAGTATTATGGTGACCTTGTTGAGTGGCTGCGGCAGTATTATTAGTCGCACTATACCGGGGCAGGGGCATGGCAACCAATATTATCCTGGTGTGCAATGGGACGTGCGTGACTCCGCCTGGCGTTACGTCACGATCCTTGATCTGCCATTCTCCCTTGTTTTCGATACTTTACTGCTGCCGATCGACATTCATCATGGCCCGTATGAGTAATTAGCGTTCATCCCACTCATCAGCCGCTGCCCGTCCTTCTTCCGTATCCAGCGGTGGCTCAAGCTGAAATTCCCCCTCGTCCCATTCATGTAATGTATTCTCTTCCTGCCACTCCTGGCGGATCTCTATCTCATCATAGTCGCCGTCAAAGACACTTTGCGCGGCTTCACCGCTAAGCATGGGTAAACATTCACCTTCTTCCCCTTCGTCGGCAAAAAACTCAACTTGCCACATGATGTCGCCGTCCTGCAAAACGTATTTTTGGGCATTGAACTGTTGCACATTCGCGTCTTCGGCGTCGATGCCGGGGTTGTCTGCAAGAAATTCTTCGCGTGCAGCGTCAATGGCTTCTTCAAGCGTTGCGTACATGGTCATCACGATTCTCCCTTTGAGTTGATGAGGTTTCAGGGAAAAGGATAGCTGATTCTCCGCTTTTGCAAGTATGAAAGGCGAAAAATCAGTTCGATACCTGGGGTATCCGACGACGGCGCAGACTGTTCCATGAATAGACGGCGTTGAATAACACTACGCCAGCGGTGACGAGGAATACCGCTCTGAAACCGTAGTTCGCCGAAATCGCCGCTCCCATCAATGGCCCGGTAACGTTGCCAATATCACGAAACGATTGGTTATAGCTGAAGATACGCCCGGCGATTTGGTTGCTCGAGTTGTAAACCAACAGTGTCTGTACGGCGGGGAGTAGTGCACCATCGGCAGCACCGAGCAAAAAGCGTAAGATCCCAAGTTGTAACGGTGTCTGAACGTAAGACATTGGGATCAACAGCAGTACAGAAAAGATCAACGCTGTAATCAGGATCTTTTCGGGTCCGATTCGATCGCCAAGTTTGCCGAGTCGTGGTGCACTCAGCAGAGCAGCCACGCCAGGCACCGAGGCGATCATGCCGCTGATAAAGGCGACATTACTGACGTTACCCGCCAGTTCGCGGACATACAGCGTCAGAATAGGGGCAATTGAACCCGTCGCCACCTGGATGATTAACGTGGTGACAAACAGGCTGAGTACCAGTTTCGGGTTTTTAAGTGATGTCACCACTTCCCGCATATGCAGCATCTCTTTTTTGCTGACTGGCTGGAATTTTTCTCGGATGCAAAACAGGGTGACGAAAAAGCAAAGTATCAGCACACTGGCGGTAATAAAGAATACCGGACGTAAGCCGTAGCTATCGGCAAGCAAACCGCCAGCCATTGGGCCGAGCAACGCACCGCTAACGCCGCCTGTGGAGAGCGTACCCAGCGCCCAGCCGCTTTTATTACGCGGTACTTGTGTGGCGATAAGAGCATTAGCGTTGGGGACAAATCCGCCAAGTAAACCAAGAAGCGCCCGCAGGATCAAAAACTGCCAGATATTTTGTGCCAGCCCCATCAACACCATCACGATGCCCATGCCGAGGGCAGAGCGTAATAGCATGAGTTTTCGGCCTTTACGGTCGGCGAGTCCACCCCAAAACGGTGAGGCGATGGCCGAAAATAAAAATGTAATGCTGAAGACAATACCGGACCACATATTCAGGGCGGAGTGGCCGGTAACGCCAAGCTGCTCAACGTAGAGGGGTAAGAAGGGCATTACCAGGCTGAAGGCGGCACCGGTAAGAAAACAGCCTAGCCAGGCGACGATCAGGTTTCGTTTCCAGTTTATAGGAGTGTCATTTTCACAGGGTGACATAGCAATCCGCTGTTGGTGCGCCAGGCGCGGTGAACATAAGAAGAAAAGATAAGCACACTAATTATGCGCCCGACTTCCAGGGGGCGCAATCCAGAGAGCTTTTATCGCTAAATCAGGAGGATTTGCTGTGGGAATGCCGGATGCCATTTTGAAGCATCCGGCATGGGAGATCTAATAGCGTGAAGGAACGCCTTCCGGACGTGTTTTAAAGCGACGGTGTAACCACATATACTGCTCTGGTGCCATCATGATGCATTTTTCGACCACTTTGTTCATCCACGCGGCGGTGGTTTCGGCATCATCCAGCGGCGGAGAACACTCTGGCGGTAGCATAATCAACTGATACCCTTTGCCATCTGGCTTACGGCGTGGAACGAAGGGCACCAGACATGCGCCGGACATCCGCGCCAGCATCCAGGTTCCGGTGGTGGTCGCCGCCTGCTCAACGGCAAACAACGGGACGAAAACGCTTGAGCGCGGGCCGTAATCATGATCCGGTGCGTACCAAACCACTTCGCCTTTTTTCAGGGCTTTAATCATGCCTTTTAAATCTTTGCGGTCGAGCATCGATTTATTTGAGCGCAAACGGCCCCAGGTTTGTAGCCAGTCAATCAGTGGGTTATCGTTCGGGCGGTAAACGCCAATCCCGGGTTCCTGCATACCAAATTGCCGCGCACCCAGCTCCAGAGTCAGAAAATGGATGCCAACTAACAGGATGCCGCGTTTTTGCGCCTGCACGTCACGAATGTGTTCCATGCCGATCACTTCCGTCCAGCGGGCGATTCGGCGGTCCGGCCAGAACCACGCCATGCCGGTTTCCATCAGCCCCATACCAACAGATTCGAAATTCTTCACCACCATTTCACGGCGTTCTTGTTCGCTCATTTCCGGGAAGCACAGTTCCAGGTTGCGATGCACAATTTTTGCGCGTCGTTTCATAAAACGTAACGCCAGTTTTCCTAATCCACAACCGAGGCGGTAGATAACCGGGTAGGGCAATTGCACGACTAACCAAAGTACGCCAATACCCAACCAGGTTAACCAATAACGCGGATGAAGCAGTGCGGTGGAGAACTTGGGTAGATTCGTCATATCAATCCTGTTTTTCAACCTATTCGGGCAATTGTATGTATTGTCGCATTTTTTCGCCCGCAACCAAAATTTGTGGCTGAAGACTGGGCGAAATTACCGCGCTTGTAAATAATAAATAATTTTTAATGCGCAAATGTAGCGTAAAATGTGTGGATGTTAATTATCGATAATTGCTATATCATGCCGCGGATTTTTACTTTCCCATCTCGCAGGAACCGTACACCATGCCAGTGTTACACAACCGCATTTCCAACGACGCGCTGAAAGCCAAAATGTTGGCTGAGCGCGAACCGCGCACCACCATTTCGTTTTATAAGTATTTCCACATCGCCGATCCGAAAGCGACCCGTGACGCTTTATATCAGCTGTTTACTGCGCTGAATATTTTTGGGCGAGTGTATCTGGCGCATGAGGGGATTAACGCGCAAATCAGTGTACCTGCGAGCAATGTTGAAACATTTCGCGCACAGCTCTATGCCTTCGACCCGGCTTTAGAGGGCTTACGCCTGAATATCGCGTTGGATGATGACGGGAAATCCTTCTGGGTTCTGCGCATGAAGGTACGCGATCGCATTGTTGCCGACGGTATTGACGATCCTCACTTCGATGCCAGTAATGTTGGTGAGTATTTGCAAGCGGCGGAAGTGAACGCCATGCTTGACGATCCCGATGCACTGTTTATCGACATGCGTAACCACTATGAGTATGAAGTGGGGCACTTTGAAAACGCGCTGGAAATTCCGGCAGATACCTTCCGTGAGCAGCTGCCAAAAGCAGTCGAGATGATGCAGGAACATAAAGATAAAAAAATCATTATGTACTGCACCGGCGGCATTCGTTGTGAAAAGGCCAGTGCCTGGATGAAACATAACGGATTCAATAAAGTCTGGCATATCGAAGGCGGAATTATTGAATACGCCCGTAAGGCGCGCGAGCAGGGCTTACCAGTGCGTTTTATTGGCAAAAATTTTGTGTTTGACGAGCGGATGGGCGAACGTATCTCTGATGAGATTATCGCGCATTGCCACCAGTGCGGTGCGCCGTGCGACAGTCATACCAACTGTAAAAATGATGGCTGCCACCTGCTGTTTATTCAGTGTCCAGTATGTGCAGAAAAATACAAAGGTTGTTGTAGTGAGATTTGCTGCGAAGAAAGCGCGTTACCGCCAGAAGAACAGCGACGCCGTCGGGCAGGACGTGAAAATGGCAATAAGATCTTTAATAAGTCTCGTGGACGTCTGAATACAACACTGGGCATTCCTGATCCAACAGAATAAATATCATTGCCGGATGCGTGTCATCCGGCAACATTTCACGCTTACTTCTGCTGTACGCCTTCCACTGAAATAATCAGATCCACTTCCTGAGAAGCTGGACCTAAATCTGTCTTGATATTGAAGTCTTTGAGCTTAATTTTGCCTTCGGCCTCAAAGCCTGCACGTTTACCGCCCCACGGGTCGTCGCCCTGACCAATTAATTTCGCTTCCAGCGTGACGGGTTTGGTTACCCCGTTCAGCGTCAGATCGCCGGTAATATCCAGTTCCTCACCGTCTTTCTTCACGCTGGTGGAGGTGAATGTTGCCTGTGGATATTTTGCGGTATTGAGGAAATCCGCACTGCGAAGATGTTTATCGCGTTCGGCGTGATTAGTATCGACGCTGGTGGTGTTAATTATCACATTCACTTTATCGGCAGCGGGATTTTTTTCATCAAAGGTAAAAGTACCGTCGAAATCTTTAAAGGTGCCATATAACCAGCTATAGCCAAGATGCTGGATGCGGAAGTTAACAAAGGCGTGCTGACCTTCTTTGTCAATTTTGTAATCGGCGGCAACCGCTGAACCGGCAGAGAACATCAAGGAAGCGAAGGTTAAACCAAGCAGGCTTTTTTTCATTTTTTATACTCCATAGTCAGATGACGACTTTCCCAGCATGCGCTTCAGAGTGTCGTCTTTATCGATGAAATGATGCTTCAGGGCCATAAATCCGTGCATAACGGACAGTACTACGACGCTCCACGCGAGCCAAAAATGCAGGGCACCGGCAAAGTCAGCCTGTGCGCCAGCGTCGGCGAGGGTCGCGGGGACGTCAAACCAGCCAAAAACGCTGATCGGTTTACCATCGGCAGTTGAGATCAGATAGCCGCTGATGCCGATGGCGAACAGCAATAGGTACAATGCGAGATGTCCAGCCTTTGCGCCAACACGAGTCATGGGCGAATAACTTTGCAGCGGACCCGGCGGTGGAGATATGACACGCCAAAGAACGCGAATAACCAGCCCCATCATTAACAAAATGCCGATGCTTTTATGCAATTCGGGTGCTTTGTGGTACCAGCCATCGTAATAGCTGAGCGTGACCATCCACAGACCTAAAGCAAACATGCCATAGACAATAATTGCGCTTAGCCAATGTAAGGCCGCAGATATAACACCATAGCGTTCAGGGGTATTTGTGAATGACATAAGTGCATCCAAAAAGAATTTGCGAGAGAAAGAAAATGGCGTGTCGGAGAATGAATTGCAACACAAAAATAACAAATTGAATGATATTTATTTTTATTTCAATAATTTTGAATTAATAATGAAAGAATCTTCATAAGTTTAGTGGGTTCAGCATCTGGAAGGTCTGGTGAGTGCTGTAGAGGCAGGAAGAATCTCATTCAATTTTTCACGCTAAATGAAAGGGAGATTAAATATTTGTCAGTTTATGTCAGTGCGGAAAAATTAAAAATAAAACACGTAGATCAGGTCAATAATTGCCAACAGTCCACAGAGAAAAAGATAAAGCATCAGATGCTCGCGAATATTATTGATGAGATAGTGCAACAGCCGACGCATTAAATACTCCTGTAAAAACGGCCTCATTCTGGAGGCCGTAATGATGATTATTGGAAGCGGGAAAGCATGAATGGCGTCAAATCAAAATCGCTTTTTTTGTCTTGCGCAAAATCGGCAGCTATTTCCCCTAAAACTGACGCAAATTTAAAACCGTGCCCGCTCAGGCCGGTAATGAGCAGTGTATTATCGTGGCCGGGTAGAGTATCGATAATAAAATCTTCGTCAGGCGAATTATCATAGGTGCAGGCAGCGCCGTACAGGCAGCAACCGATACCCGGCAATACATTGCGCAAGAACGGGAAGGCTTCCGAGCCATCGCTGACGACTTCCGCAAACGGAACACGTTCATCCGCTGAATGGATAACCTGGCCTCCGTTATGTTTGCCAATCTTCAACGCGTCGTTTTCTGCCGGAAAACCATAATATTGATCGCCATTGGGCAGTTCACCGGTAAACGCCGGGAATTTATTCTTCACGCTATAGCGACCATCGGCCTGATACCAGGTAAATACTTTGCGTACGGGCTGGACAGGCAGTTCCGGGAGCAGATCTTTTACCCATGTTCCCGCGCAGACGATCGCTTTTTTCGCCTGATACTCACCGTCAGCGGTTTCAATAGTTACGCCATCATCGTCATGACGAATTGCGGTGACCGGGCAGTTGAACAACTGCGCACAACCCGCTTCCTTCGCCAGTTGGATCCAGGTTTTAATCGCCAGTTCGCTGCGTAAAAAGCCGGAATCAGTCTCAAATAAGCCGATGTAGTTGTCCGGGACGCGTATTTCCGGCCAGCGGGCCATAATCCCTTGCGCATCGAGCTTTTCAACGTTGAGTTGCCACTGTTCGGCGCTGTGGGCGACGTTGGCGAGAAATGTGGAATCAGCCGGGCCAAGGTTAATGACGCCAGAGCGTACAAAAATGGGATCTTCTTCGTTGTGGCGGGAGAGTTCATCCCACAGCGTTTGCGCGCGGAGGACCAGCGGGACATACTTTTCGCCTTCACCATAAGCATGGCGAATTAATCGCGTATCGCCGTGGTGGCTGCCGTGTTGATGCGGTGGCATATGGGCGTCGGTCATTAGCACGTTTAAACCGGCACGGGTTGCATAATACCCGGCGGCAGCGCCTACGGAACCGCTGCCAATAATGATGAGATCGTATTTCATTTTTTTCTCTCTGCTCTCATGGTTTAAGCAGAGTAATTAACTGAATGCAGATATACAACCCAGAAATGGTAAAGGCACCAGTGAGGTGCCTTTTGGGTGGATGGTCATGTCATGTTAATGACGCCGATACTCGTTTACCGGGAAATCACCGGATTCAATTTTGGCGATTCCTGCTTCTAATATCGAAATAAATTGTCTGGCAACATCAGTGGTTAACCAGAGCGTCTGACCAACTTCAGTCCCTTCCTGCTCGGACTTATTTGGGGTCTGGTAATGCAAACGCAACATCAGCGCATCATAGCTATCAACGGTGCTGATGTCCCACCCTACGAGCGGATGAGTCTGAATGACTTCATTATTTTTTTCCATCATGGCCCCCTAATTCGTGTTACTAGACAACGTTATTCGAGGTTCAATGCGTTTTTATCTGAAGCAACTTCAGTATACCAATAAGTAAGGGTATTCACCGAATTTTTAAAGGGGGGAACAGATAAATTTTTGCTTTTAAGATTTATATGAACAATAAAACAGCATGTCATTCATATTTTTTTAGCATATTGTGCAATTATTTTGAGGAAGTGTAGAAATTTTGTACTCGAAATTCGTAAGTAAAATAAAAAAGCCGGGGCGACCCGGCAAAAACAAAAATCACTGCATATTATTCGCTGACAAACCAGTCATCGGCGCTTTCCCACGTTTCCTGGAGAATTTCGCTAATGCGCTGTTTATCTTCTTTTGTCGCGCCAATAACCGATAAATTATTCGCTGCGGCATAACGTACCGATACGTGGCCTTCATTATCAGGAAACGCATACTGAATACGGCGGGAAAGTTCGCCAGCCAGGGCGTCAATAGCCCCAGCTGGCAATGGAGAAGTTTTCGCTATGGTGACTTCAATTCGCATAATAGCCCCCTGTTGAATATACTGGTTATTTATACAGTTAAAATAACCTAATGACAACAGGAAGCTACGATTTTTATTGTTTAACGGACCAGCGTACCGTTTCCCCGGCGAGGAATGGCACCAGTGTGTCATCAGTCAATGCGATGCTTTCAGCAACCTGTTGCTCTTCGCGGACCAGTACGATGAATGTGTCGTTGACCGGCAAGCCATAGAACTGTGGGCCGTTTACAGAACAGAATGCTTCAAAGTGCTGCAGAGCATTCATCTCTTCAAAGACGGTAGCGTAACTGCCCAGCGCGGTTGGGGCGTTGAAGCAGCCCGCGCAGCCGCAGCTGCTCTCTTTGCGATGACGTGCATGCGGCGCAGAATCCGTACCGAGGAATACGCGATTAAAACCGCTGGCGACCAGTTCACGCAGTGCCTGTTGGTGAATATTGCGTTTGAGGATGGGTAGACAATACAGGTGTGGACGCACGCCACCAACCAGCATATGGTTGCGGTTAAACATCAGATGCTGCGGAGTGATGGTGGCCGCCAGACGTTCATTTCCGTTACGGACATAGTCGGCAGCATCTTTGGTGGTGATGTGCTCAAAAACGACTTTCAGCGCGGTCAGGCGCTGGCGCAGCGGTTCCATCACGCTTTCAATAAAGCGCGCTTCACGATCAAAAATGTCGATATCTGCATGTGTCACTTCACCATGCACCAGTAGCGGCATACCGATTTTTTCCATGCGCTCAAGTACCGGCATGATTGCATCAACCGACGTCACGCCGTGGCTGGAGTTAGTGGTTGCGTTTGCGGGGTAAAGTTTTGCAGCGGTGAACACGCCTTCGTTAAATCCACGTTCCAGCTCATTAGGGTCCAGCGAATCTGTTAAATAACAGGTCATCAGCGGGGTGAAATCGTGCCCGGCAGGTACGGCGTCGAGAATACGCTGGCGATATGCCACGGCAGCCTCAACGGTTGTCACGGGCGGAGCCAGATTGGGCATTACGATAGCCCGTCCATATATTTCGCTGGTATAAGGCACGACAGTTTTTAACATGTCGCCATCGCGGAGGTGAAGGTGCCAGTCGTCTGGGCGGCGGATCTTTAATACCTGGGATGGTGCAGTCATTAATCTCTATGCTCCGGCTGAAGGGATGTTTTTGCCGGACACAAAGGATAAGCGGAAACGTTTTCCTTTGCACGAAAAATAAAGGGCGCAAATGCGCCCTCGTGATTAATCAGTAAACGGAATGACAATTTCACCAGGCTTCACTTCAATACCTTTCGCCAGTTTCTTCGCCATTGCTTCGCCCTTACTGCCATCTTCGCGCAGGACATAAGCAGGTTGCTGGTTAAAGTAATTGCGTAATGCCTGGTTCAAATAGGGAAGCAACGTTTGCATCACCGTTTGCATTTTTTCCGGTTGTACCGTCGCATCGACTACTTCCATCTCTTTCAGGAAGATCGCGCCTTTTTCTTTATCAAACACAGGCAGCGCTTTCAGCTTCAGTTTCATGGTCGCTTTCTGGCTACCGAACAGGGAGTTCATGTCCAGATTGGCGTCTCCGGTTAGTGTAACCTTATTCGGCTCTTCGCGACCAATTTGGCTGGTCAGGTTTGTCAGAACAATATGGGCGTCAGCCACGCCGGGTAAACCGATATCTTTTGAGAAATTATTATGTTTCGCAAGCGACTGGTTAATTTCTTGTTCGGTGATGGTGTATTGGGTGAGTTGATTACAGCCAACGAGCAGGCCACTGACGAACAATACAGCGGCAAATAAAAACTTGTTCATGGTAGTCCTCGACATGAAATCTGCGTCAATATCCTGACACAACGCAGCATGTGTCACCAGCGATAAACTCGCCAGCAGAAAAAACTGAAAACGGCGGCAACCCACGAATACAGGCTGCCGCGGCGGGTCAGGATTAAATCGCCATTGATGATAACAAATTGATTTGTGTCTGTTTCGCCATATTATCGCGGTAATCAGCAACGCGGCTTGGCCAGTTGATTCCGGCTACCAGCGTCAGATTACGCAGGAGCGGAAATAGCTGAATATCGTCTTCCGAAAGTTCGCCATTCACGGCGTTCGGTTTGACGATAAGTTTGTCCAGCGCACGTAAATCATCGCTGATATTCTTAATCAGACCGTCAGAGTGGGCCAGCAGGTCGGCAAAATTACCCGCGCTGGCTTCTTTCTTGTCGACAAAATATTTGCGCGCGGCGGGAGTAGAAAACTCATCAAATGCCGATTTGGCAAAACGCGGTAACAGCAGTTTGTTGGCGTAGCCGTTGACCTTGCGCAGCCATTCTTCAATGGCAGGTGAACGTTTGCCGGTCAGTAACGGTTTGCCGTCGAGTTTATCGACATAGTGAACGATGTCCATGCTTTCTGGCATATAGCGGCTGTCATCTTTTTGCAGAATGGGAACCTGTTTTTGACCGACCATCCGGGTGGGTGTTTCTGCGTCGTCATTGAGCAGAACATGTAATTCGACGGGGATATTTTTCAGGCCGAAAATCATGCGGGCTTTGAGGCAGTAAGGGCAGTGATCGTAAATGTATAGCTTCACGTGACTCCTCCATTTGTCTGTCAGTTCACTTTCAGTATGGAGGAGTCAGGGGGGAGTATCAAATCAGGCGTCGCGTTCCAGCAAACGACGCGCGGTGCGTTTCTGGCTAAACTGCCAACCCAGCGCAAGGAAAGTGAAGATGCCAATAATGCCCAGCATCATCCACGGAAGCTCTGGTTGGTGCGCTGATTTACCCAAGTCAAATAGCCAGCCACCACCGATATAACCAATCGCGCCGCCAATCGCCAGACCCAGACGGCTAAACCCCATATAACTGCCGCGAGCTCTTGCGTCCGCCAGCGAAGCACTTAAGGTTTCACGCGCAGGCTCAGCAATGATCGACCCGATATAAAACAGACAAATCAGAGTGAAAAGTTGTTGTAGCCCGCTGACCATACCCACTGGCATCATGCTTAATGACATTATTAATAGCCCAGCCATCAATCGGTGTTCCAGACGAAAATGTTTTTCACTCCAGCGGGCGATAGGGTAGAGCAACGTTAACGACAGACACGCCTCAATGGCATACATCCATTTAACGGCAGACGGCGCGCCCGCGACGTCGTTGACCATGATCGGCAGCATCAGCATCACTTGTACAGCCAGCATGTAGTAACCCGCCAGCGTCAGTACATAGGTGACAAAACGCTTGTCGCGCATCACGCGGGTCATGCCTTCGCGAACGGGCGTGCGAACGGTGGAGAGTTTCCATGCCGGTAACAACCAGGCATTAAACGCAGCACACAGCACAAACAAAACGGCTCCTGTGGCACAGACCAGGCGAAAGTCGTATTGCAACAGCCAGCTTCCCAACAATGCGCCAATGACAGCACCAGCGCTGTCTTGCATCATTAATAGTGAGAAAAAACGGCCACGCTGCTGCGGGCGGATTAGTTTCACCACCAGCGCCGAACGCGGAGGATCAAACAACGTGCCGCCGAGTCCCGAAAGCAGGCATGAAAACCACAGTAGCCACGGTTCGTGGGCGATACCCATTGTGGCGAATCCGGCGGCACGCATCAGCATACCGGTGACAATCATCGGTTTGGCACCAAAGCGGTCGGCAATTGCGCCGCCGAAAATCCCCAGACCTTGCTGAATAAACTGGCGTAGGCCGAGGGCAATACCGACCATGACGGCGGCCCAGCCCATTTGATCAACGAAGCGGATAGAGATCAGCGGGAAGACAACAAAGAACCCCAGCACGACCAGCATATTATCGATGAGCAGGAAATATTTACCCAGGTTCCTCGCCTGCGACACGCGGGACATTTCCCCTCCCGGGAAATAAAAGATGAGCACTTTCTATTCTGCATTGCCGTTAAGACTTTTCCCATCACTTCGGGGACAATATTTTTTTATCAAAACGTCGCTTTGATAGAGAGTTTTTATCAAATATGTGAATAATGCAGAAAACGGCATTCTGGACTTTTCACAGGGTCTGGTTGCGCAGGTATAGTAATACTTACAGCGTATTAAAGACGTTACGGGAAGGAGTAGGTATAGAATGTTTGGCTATCGCAGTAACGTGCCAAAAGTGCGCTTAACCACTGACCGACTGGTCGTGCGTCTGGTGCATGATCGTGATGCCTGGCGTCTCGCGGATTATTACGCAGAGAATCGCCATTTCCTCAAGCCCTGGGAGCCAGTGCGCGACGAAAGCCACTGTTATCCATCAGGCTGGCAGGCCAGGCTAGGGATGATTAACGAATTTCATAAACAAGGTTCAGCTTTCTACTTTGGCCTTTTCGACCCGGACGAAAAAGAGATTATTGGCGTTGCCAATTTTTCCAATGTTGTTCGCGGCTCTTTTCATGCCTGCTATCTCGGTTATTCGATTGGGCAAAAATGGCAGGGCAAAGGACTCATGTTTGAAGCCCTGACCGCCTCCATTCGTTATATGCAGCGCACCCAACATATTCATCGCATTATGGCCAACTATATGCCGCACAATAAACGCAGCGGTGATTTACTGGCGCGATTGGGTTTTGAAAAAGAAGGCTATGCGAAAAACTATCTGTTGATTGATGGACAATGGCGCGATCATGTTCTGACGGCATTAACCACCCCAGACTGGACGCCTGGCCGCTAAGGAGAATCTCATGAAATATCAACTTACTGCTCTGGAAGCCCGCGTGATTGGCTGCTTGCTGGAGAAACAGGTGACTACGCCTGAGCAATACCCGCTTTCAGTAAATGGTGTAGTAACGGCCTGTAATCAGAAAACGAACCGTGAACCGGTCATGAATCTGAGTGAATCTGAAGTGCAGGAACAGCTGGATAATCTGGTCAAACGTCATTATCTACGCACGGTGAGCGGTTTTGGTAATCGGGTCACCAAATATGAGCAACGTTTTTGTAATTCAGAATTTGGCGATCTGAAACTGAGCGCCGCAGAAGTGGCGTTAATCACCACGTTGTTATTGCGTGGTGCCCAGACGCCGGGTGAACTGCGCAGCCGCGCCGCGCGAATGTATGAATTCAGCGATATGGCGGAAGTGGAGTCGACGCTGGAACAACTGGCGAATCGCGAAGATGGTCCTTTTGTGGTGCGTCTGGCCCGCGAACCGGGTAAACGCGAAAGCCGCTACATGCATCTTTTCAGTGGTGAGGTTGAAGATCAGCCGGCGGTAACGGATACGTCGAACGCGGTTGACGGTGATTTACAGGCCCGCGTCGAAGCTCTGGAAATCGAAATGGCAGAACTGAAACAGCGTCTTGATTCGTTGCTGGCCCATCTGGGAGATTAAAGTGAAAAAATTACGTATCGGCGTAGTGGGGTTAGGCGGCATCGCGCAAAAGGCGTGGTTGCCGGTGCTGGCGGCAGCATCTGACTGGACCTTACAAGGCGCCTGGTCGCCAACGCGCGCGAAAGCCCTGCCAATTTGTGAAAGCTGGCGCATTCCTTATGCCGATTCGTTATCCAGCCTTGCTGCCTGTTGTGACGCTGTTTTTGTGCATTCCAGCACCGCCAGCCACTTTGACGTGGTCAGTGCGTTACTCAATGCGGGGGTACATGTCTGTGTCGATAAACCGCTGGCAGAAAATCTGCGCGATGCTGAACGGCTGGTTGAACTGGCGGCGCGGAAAAAACTGACGTTGATGGTCGGTTTTAACCGTCGCTTCGCACCACTCTACGTTGAGTTAAAAACACAACTCTCCACCGCCGCCTCGCTAAGAATGGATAAGCATCGTAGTAATAGCGTCGGGCCACACGACCTTTATTTCACGTTGCTGGATGATTATCTGCATGTGGTGGATACCGTGCTGTGGTTGTCGGGCGGCAAAGTCTCTCTGGATGGCGGTACGCTACTGACTAACGACGCGGGCGAAATGCTGTTTGCCGAGCACTATTTTTCGGCCGGTCCTTTGCAGATTACCACCTGTATGCATCGCCGTGCCGGAAGTCAGCGTGAAGCCGTGCAGGCCGTGACTGACGGTGCGCTCATCGACATTACGGATATGCGCGAATGGCGTGAGGAGCGCGGGCAGGGCGTAGTGCATAAACCGATTCCTGGTTGGCAGAGTACTCTTGAGCAACGTGGATTTGTCGGCTGTGCGCGGCACTTCATTGAATGCGTGCAAAATCAGACAGTTCCGCAAACCGCCGGCGAACAGGCCGTGCTGGCGCAACGTATCGTTGACAAGATCTGGCGCGATGCGATGAGTGAATAAACCCTGTAACATCTGGCGGTAGCAATTCACCATAATCCAGGTAGACTATTCGCCTCTTTCAGCGCCTGCCTTGCAGGCGTTTTGCCCGTGGGTCTGGATTAGAACACCGATGAATTTATTAAAATCGCTGGCCGCCGTCAGCTCGATGACCATGTTTTCGCGTGTGCTTGGCTTCGCACGTGACGCAATTGTCGCCAGAATCTTTGGCGCAGGGATGGCAACCGACGCCTTTTTCGTCGCTTTTAAACTTCCTAACTTGTTGCGCCGTATTTTTGCCGAAGGGGCATTTTCCCAGGCATTTGTACCGATTCTGGCGGAATATAAAAGCAAGCAGGGTGAAGACGCCACGCGGGTCTTTGTCTCGTATGTTTCTGGCCTGCTGACACTCGCGCTGGCGGTTGTGACGGTCGCCGGGATGCTCGCCGCGCCGTGGGTGATCATGGTGACCGCGCCGGGTTTTGCTGACACGGCCGACAAATTTGCCCTGACTACCCAGTTATTACAGATTACCTTTCCTTATATCTTGCTGATTTCCCTGGCGTCGCTGGTGGGGGCGATTCTGAATACCTGGAACCGCTTCTCGATTCCGGCATTTGCTCCAACGCTGCTTAACATCAGCATGATTGGCTTCGCGCTGTTTGCCGCACCGTACTTTAATCCTCCGGTGCTGGCGCTGGCATGGGCTGTTACGGTCGGCGGCATCCTACAGCTGGTGTATCAGCTACCGCATTTGAAGAAGATCGGCATGCTGGTTTTGCCACGCATTAACTTCCACGATGCCGGGGCAATGCGCGTGGTGAAACAGATGGGACCAGCGATCCTTGGCGTCTCTGTGAGCCAGATCTCCTTAATCATCAACACCATTTTTGCCTCGTTTCTTGCTTCCGGTTCGGTGTCGTGGATGTATTACGCCGACCGCCTAATGGAGTTTCCGTCCGGTGTACTGGGCGTGGCGCTTGGCACCATTTTGCTGCCGTCGCTGTCGAAAAGTTTTGCCAGTGGCAATCATGATGAATACAACCGTTTGATGGACTGGGGGCTGCGTCTTTGTTTCCTGTTGGCGCTGCCGAGTGCGGTTGCGTTGGGCATTCTTTCAGGTCCGTTAACCGTTTCGCTGTTCCAGTACGGTAAATTTACCGCCTTTGATGCGCTGATGACCCAGCGGGCGTTAATTGCCTACTCGGTGGGTTTGATTGGCCTGATTGTAGTGAAAGTGTTGGCTCCTGGCTTTTATTCCCGCCAGGACATTAAAACGCCAGTGAAAATTGCCATCGTTACGCTGATTTTAACGCAATTGATGAACCTGGCGTTTATCGGCCCGTTGAAACATGCCGGGCTGTCCCTTTCTATTGGTCTGGCGGCGTGTCTGAATGCTTCTCTGCTTTACTGGCAGTTGCGTAAGCAGAAAATCTTTACCCCGCAACCCGGCTGGATGCCGTTTCTGTTGCGTCTGGTGGTGGCGGTACTGGTGATGTCTGGCGTGCTTTTAGGTATGTTACATATCATGCCTGAGTGGTCACTGGGTACTATGCCCTGGCGTTTACTGCGTTTAATGGCGGTCGTGCTGGCGGGAATTGCCGCGTACTTCGCTGCACTGGCGGTGTTGGGCTTCAAAGTTAAAGAGTTTGCCCGTCGGACGGTATAACAATGCATTCCGGCCTGCACTGCAGGCCGGAGATAATCTTCAGATCGAAATCTTTTTACTGCCGCGATAGGGTATTGAGGTCTGACCGTTCGCCCCGTACAGCGTCGGTTCCTGATGCGGTTTTAACATTTCCAGCGCCTGGTGATTGCGTTCAATCTGTCCTTCCAGTAACCAGCCATTATGTTGATTCATTTGACGTAGTTGCTGAGTTTGCACCGTAATTTCCTGCCAACGTTGACTAATATCAACGCTATTTTCTGCATTGGGTTCTTTTCTGCGTAACTGTTCGAGGTAATCCAACGTCGCCAGCAGTGAGCTTTTTTGTTCTGTAATCCATTGCAACTGGCTGCCGTTGATCTGCCCCATTGAGAGATGTTGCTGCTCTTGATCCATTACCGTTTTGAGATCGTTAAGCACTGCGGACATCTGGTCGAGGATCTCTGCAAGACGCGTCATACGATCAGTTACTCTGCAAGTCTTGCTGCGCTTCGTTGATTAGCGCATCGGCAATTTTGCCGGTGTCCATTTTTAGTTCACCGTTACGAATCGCCAGTTTTAACGCTTCGACACGTTCAAGATTGATATCACTGCTGCCGGGTTGCATTAGTTTTGCTTGCGCGTCGCTTAACGTCACACTGGTGCTGGTGGCGGCGGTTGTTTTTGCCGCCCGGGTATTCGTTACCGGCGCGTCAGTGGTTTCACGCGGTTGAACGGTGCTTACGGGCTTCAGAGGTGAAGTGCGGTCAATACTCATGGTTTATTCCTCATTGAGGGCGCTTTTATCATGTGTTGCTTATTTATCGGCATGGGTCGGGTAATCTTTAACAGGTTACAGGTTTATAAGAATATTCCCATCTGCATCGACAACGCCACTGATCACTTGCCCCGATACCATCCGCACCCGTGCATTCTGTGCGACGGCAGCATTGTTCAACGCCTGACCTTCAGCGTTGGCGCTAAATCCATCACCGTTGGCGATCACGTTGACGCGTTGTCCCGCTTTTACACGCCAGGCCTGGCGCAACTGGGTTAATTGGATAGGCTGTTCGGGTGATAGATCGCGCAGGCTAACGGCATCAATAAGTTGATTGATATCCAACACAGTACGCGGCGGCAAGGTGTCCAGTCGTCCGCGTTTCAGTTTTACATTGCCAGCTTCCAGCTTTCCTCCCCGCACAATGGGCATCGCGGCAACCACATAATTTCCTGTGGCCTGTACATTGACTTGCAAATATCGTTTGTCGTTACCGCAGCGTGCCAGCACATTCACATTTCCCCACAGGCGGGAATTATTGCTTATCGAAAGCAGTGGTTGCTCGCACGGCGGAAGTAGATGGGGCGATGTACGAATAGAAACACGAACCTCATCACTTACTCCCGCGAGCTGGGCGCTAAAAAAGGTTTGTAACTGCGATGTGAGATTGCTCGCCGCACTTAACGGACTGAACAGTATCGCAATGATCGCCACGCTACGTTTTATTGTCAGCATTTTCGCTCCCAGCCATTTCTACAACGTGAATTGTACCTGTACGCAATGACCATCAACGGCATAAATAGCGACCCATTTTGCGTTTATTCCGCCGATAACGCGCGCGTAAAGGCATTTAAGCTGATGGCAGAATTTTGATACCTGCGGAGGAGATATGCTCGATAAGCTCGACGCCGCCTTACGTTTTCAACAAGAGGCGCTCAATCTGCGCGCCCAGCGTCAGGAAGTGCTGGCAGCAAACATCGCCAATGCCGATACCCCTGGTTATCAGGCACGCGATATCGATTTTGCCAGTGAACTTAAAAAGGTCATGCAGCGTGGACGGGATGAAACCAGCATGGTTGCGCTGACGATGACCTCAACGCAACACATTCCGGCGCAGGCGCTGACGCCTCCTACCGCAGAACTGCAATACCGTATTCCGGACCAGCCTTCGCTGGACGGTAATACCGTCGATATGGATCGCGAACGCACTCAGTTTGCCGATAACAGCCTGCAATACCAGATGAGCCTTAGCGCGTTGAGCGGGCAAATCAAAGGCATGATGAACGTTTTACAGAGCGGAAATTAACGGATGGCACTGCTGAATATTTTTGATATCGCCGGGTCGGCGTTAACTGCCCAGTCCCAGCGCCTGAACGTGGCGGCCAGTAATCTGGCGAATGCTGATAGCGTGACCGGTCCCGATGGACAGCCATATCGGGCAAAACAGGTGGTATTCCAGGTGAACGCTGCGCCAGGCGCTGCGACAGGCGGCGTAAAGGTTGCCGATGTTATAGAAAGTCAGGCTCCGGACAAACTGGTTTATGAACCGGGTAATCCGCTGGCGGATGCAAAGGGCTACGTGAAAATGCCAAACGTTGATGTTGTCGGCGAGATGGTTAACACCATGTCAGCATCACGCAGCTATCAGGCCAATGTTGAAGTGCTCAACACGGTGAAAAGCATGATGCTGAAAACCCTTACGCTTGGTCAATAAAGGAGAAATCTATGTCCATTGCGGTAACCACCACCGATCCGACAAATACCGGCGTCAGCACCACCAGCAGTAGCTCACTCACGGGTAGCAACGCCGCAGATTTACAAAGCAGTTTTCTGACTTTGCTGGTGGCGCAGCTGAAAAACCAGGACCCGACCAATCCAATGGAAAACAACGAGCTGACGTCGCAATTGGCGCAAATCAGCACGGTCAGCGGGATTGAAAAACTCAATACCACGCTCGGATCTATTTCCGGACAGATTGATAACAGCCAGTCGTTACAGGCCAGTAACCTGATCGGTCACGGTGTGATGATCCCCGGCACCACAGTTCTTGCCGGAACCGGCAGTGAAGAAGGGGCTGTGACCACGACCACACCGTTTGGTGTTGAGTTGCAGCAGGCGGCAGACAAAGTTACGGCCACCATCACCGATAAAAACGGCGCGGTTGTCCGTACCATTGATATCGGTGAACTGACTGCCGGAGTCCACAGTTTCACCTGGGACGGTACGTTGACTGACGGCAGCACTGCGCCGAACGGTTCTTACAATGTAGCGATTAGCGCCAGTAACGGTGGTACACAACTGGTTGCCCAGCCGCTGCAGTTTGCTCTGGTGCAGGGGGTGATCCGCGGCAACAACGGTAATACGCTGGATCTCGGCACTTACGGCACCACCACCCTCGACGAAGTACGGCAGATAATTTAAAGCCCTCAAATTTCAGGAGTCAGTCATGGCCTTTTCTCAAGCGGTTAGCGGATTAAACGCTGCCGCCACCAACCTCGATGTTATTGGCAACAATATCGCCAACTCCGCCACCTACGGCTTTAAATCAGGCACGGCCTCTTTTGCCGATATGTTTGCCGGTTCGAAAGTGGGACTGGGGGTAAAAGTTGCCGGTATCACTCAGGACTTTACCGATGGCACGACCACCAACACCGGGCGAGGTCTGGACGTTGCTATAAGCCAGAATGGTTTTTTCCGTCTGGTAGACAGCAATGGTTCGGTTTTTTACAGCCGTAATGGACAATTTAAGCTTGATGAAAATCGTAACCTGGTGAATATGCAAGGTTTACAGCTGACAGGTTACCCGGCAACCGGTACGCCGCCGACTATTCAGCAAGGGGCGAATCCGACCAATATTTCGATCCCGAATACCCTGATGGCAGCGAAAACTACCACCACGGCATCGATGCAGATCAACCTGAATTCCAGTGATCCGCTTCCCTCTGTTAAAGCATTTGATGCCAGCAATGCGGATAGCTATAACAAAAAAGGTTCGGTGACTGTTTTCGATAGTCAGGGTAATGCTCATGACATGAGCGTTTATTTTGTGAAGACCGGGGATAATAACTGGGATGTTTACACCCTGGATAGCAGTGATCCAAAAGGCACAGCTAACCCTGCAACGACGCTGGTGTTTAATGCCAATGGCGTTCTGACCTCAGATCCAACAAAGGATATTACCACCGGCGCAATTAACGGCGCAGATCCCGCCACGTTTAGCCTGAGCTTCCTCAACTCCATGCAGCAAAATACCGGTGCTAACAACATTGTGGCAACCACCCAGAACGGCTACAAACCGGGCGATCTGGTGAGTTATCAAATCAATGATGACGGTACGGTTGTCGGCAACTATTCCAACGAACAAACCCAACTGCTGGGGCAGATTGTACTGGCGAACTTTGCCAACAACGAAGGTCTGGCATCCGAAGGCGACAACGTCTGGTCTGCGACGCAATCTTCTGGCGTGGCGCTGTTGGGGACAGCCGGGACGGGCAACTTTGGCACCCTGACCAACGGTGCGCTGGAAGCGTCCAACGTCGATCTCAGTAAAGAACTGGTCAATATGATCGTTGCCCAGCGTAACTATCAGTCTAACGCCCAGACCATCAAAACCCAGGACCAGATCCTCAACACGCTGGTTAACTTACGCTAATCGCTGACGGGATAGCTCAATGGATCACGCAATTTATACCGCGATGGGGGCAGCCAGCCAGACGCTGAATCAACAGGCGGTGACCGCCAGTAATCTGGCCAATGCCTCAACGCCCGGTTTTCGCGCGCAGTTAAACGCCTTGCGCGCAGTGCCGGTGGAAGGGCTTTCACTGCCTACGCGCACGCTGGTAACGGCGTCAACGCCGGGTGCAGACATGACGCCCGGCAAGATGGATTACACCTCGCGCCCGCTGGACGTTGCGTTGCAGCAGGATGGCTGGCTGGCCGTGCAGACCGATGACGGCAGCGAAGGGTATACGCGTAATGGCAGCATTCAGGTTGATCCCACCGGGCAACTGACAATTCAGGGGCATCCGGTGATCGGCGAGGCGGGGCCAATTGCTGTGCCGGAAGGGGCGGAAATCACTGTTGCTGCCGATGGCACAATCTCGGCGCTGAATTCTGGCGATCCGGCAAATACTGTCGCGCCAGTGGGGCGTCTGAAGCTGGTGAAAGCCACGGGCAGCGAAGTGCAGCGCGGTGACGACGGCATTTTTCGTTTAAGCGCAGAAAGCCAGGCTACGCGTGGGCCGGTACTGCAGGCAGATCCAACCTTACGTGTGATGTCGGGGGTTCTGGAAGGCAGTAACGTCAATGCCGTTGCGGCAATGAGCGACATGATTGCCAGCGCGCGGCGTTTTGAAATGCAGATGAAGGTGATCAGCAGCGTCGATGATAACGCAGGCCGTGCCAACCAACTGCTGTCGATGAGTTAATTGAACGGATACATGACAAACGTAAGTTGCCCGGTGTGCAAACTTATCGGTCTACGGGGTACATCGCAATTTATTGATTTTTCTATACCTTGTAGGCCGGATAAGGCGTTTACGCCGCATCCGGCATGAAGACATATGCATTTTGTCAATAATCCACCACAGGACATTTTATGATCAGTTCATTATGGATCGCCAAAACGGGCCTTGACGCCCAGCAAACCAATATGGACGTCATTGCCAACAACCTGGCAAACGTCAGTACCAACGGTTTTAAGCGCCAGCGGGCCGTTTTTGAAGATCTGCTTTACCAAACCATCCGCCAGCCGGGGGCACAGTCTTCCGAACAAACCACCTTGCCATCCGGGTTGCAAATCGGCACGGGGGTACGTCCGGTCGCCACTGAACGCTTACACAGCCAGGGCAACCTGTCGCAGACCAACAACAGTAAAGACGTCGCGATTAAAGGGCAGGGCTTTTTTCAGGTGATGTTGCCAGATGGCTCATCAGCCTATACCCGCGACGGCTCTTTCCAGGTGGATCAGAACGGGCAACTGGTGACGGCTGGTGGTTTTCAGGTGCAGCCCGCGATCACCATTCCGGCGAATGCGTTAAGTATCACCATCGGTCGTGATGGCGTGGTCAGCGTAACCCAACAAGGCCAGGCAGCTCCGGTTCAGGTTGGGCAGCTCAATCTCACCACCTTTATGAATGATACCGGACTGGAGAGTATTGGCGAAAATCTCTACACCGAAACGCAATCCTCCGGTGCACCGAACGAAAGCACGCCGGGCCTGAACGGCGCGGGACTGCTGTATCAAGGGTATGTTGAAACGTCTAACGTCAACGTGGCGGAAGAACTGGTCAATATGATTCAGGTGCAACGCGCTTACGAAATCAACAGTAAAGCGGTATCCACCACCGATCAGATGCTGCAAAAACTGACGCAACTCTAAGGCATAACCGGTGGCAGATTCACCGGTTTACTGATTTTTGAAGATGATAGCCATGCAAAAAAACGCTGCGCATACTTATGCCATTTCCAGCTTGTTGGTGCTTTCACTAACCGGCTGCGCCTGGATACCCTCCACGCCGCTGGTACAGGGGGCGACGAGTGCACAACCGGTTCCCGGCCCGACGCCCGTCGCCAACGGTTCTATTTTCCAGTCTGCTCAGCCGATTAACTATGGCTATCAACCGCTGTTTGAAGATCGTCGACCACGCAATATTGGCGATACGCTGACCATCGTGTTGCAGGAGAACGTCAGCGCCAGCAAAAGCTCCTCTGCGAATGCCAGCCGTGACGGTAAAACTAATTTTGGCTTTGATACTGTGCCGCGCTATTTGCAGGGGCTGTTTGGTAACGCTCGTGCCGATGTCGAAGCCTCCGGTGGTAACACGTTCAACGGAAAAGGCGGGGCCAATGCCAGCAATACCTTTAGCGGCACGTTGACGGTGACGGTTGACCAGGTACTGGTCAACGGCAACCTGCATGTGGTGGGTGAAAAACAGATCGCCATTAATCAGGGTACCGAATTTATTCGCTTCTCTGGTGTAGTTAATCCTCGCACCATCAGCGGCAGTAATACCGTACCGTCTACTCAGGTGGCGGATGCGCGCATTGAATACGTAGGCAATGGCTACATTAACGAAGCGCAAAATATGGGCTGGTTGCAGCGTTTCTTCCTTAACCTGTCGCCAATGTAAGTGAGGCTGTGGTGATTAAATTTCTCTCTGCATTAATTCTTCTACTGGTTATCACGGCAGCTCAGGCTGAGCGTATTCGCGATCTCACCAGTGTTCAGGGGGTAAGGCAAAACTCACTGATTGGCTATGGCCTGGTGGTGGGGCTGGATGGCACTGGTGACCAGACAACTCAGACGCCGTTTACCACACAAACGCTTAATAACATGCTCTCACAGCTGGGAATTACCGTTCCGACGGGCACTAATATGCAGCTAAAAAACGTCGCTGCGGTAATGGTGACGGCGTCACTTCCACCGTTTGGACGTCAGGGGCAAACCATTGACGTGGTGGTTTCTTCCATGGGAAATGCCAAAAGTCTGCGTGGCGGTACGTTATTGATGACACCGCTTAAGGGCGTTGACAGTCAGGTGTATGCGCTGGCACAGGGCAATATTCTGGTTGGCGGCGCAGGGGCCTCCGCTGGCGGTAGCAGTGTTCAGGTGAACCAACTGAACGGTGGACGGATCACCAATGGTGCGGTTATTGAACGTGAATTGCCCAGCCAGTTTGGCGTCGGGAATACCCTTAATTTGCAACTTAACGACGAAGATTTCAGTATGGCGCAGCAAATCGCTGACACCATCAACCGCGTGCGTGGATATGGCAGCGCCACCGCGTTAGATGCGCGGACTATTCAGGTGCGCGTACCGAGTGGCAACAGTTCCCAGGTCCGTTTCCTTGCCGATATCCAGAATATGCAGGTTAATGTTACCCCGCAGGACGCTAAAGTAGTGATTAACTCGCGCACTGGTTCGGTGGTGATGAATCGCGAAGTGACCCTCGACAGCTGCGCGGTAGCGCAGGGGAATCTCTCGGTTACGGTAAATCGGCAGGCCAATGTCAGCCAGCCAGATACACCGTTTGGTGGCGGGCAGACTGTGGTTACTCCACAAACGCAGATCGATTTACGCCAGAGCGGCGGTTCGCTGCAAAGCGTACGTTCCAGCGCCAGCCTCAATAACGTGGTGCGTGCGCTCAATGCGCTGGGCGCTACGCCGATGGATCTGATGTCCATACTGCAATCAATGCAAAGTGCGGGATGTCTGCGGGCAAAACTGGAAATCATCTGATGATCAGCGACAGCAAACTACTGGCAAGTGCGGCCTGGGATGCACAATCGCTCAACGAACTTAAGACGAAAGCGGGCGAAGATCCGGCGGCAAATATCCGTCCGGTGGCCCGCCAGGTGGAAGGGATGTTCGTGCAGATGATGTTGAAAAGCATGCGCGACGCTTTACCAAAAGATGGCCTGTTCAGCAGCGAGCACACTCGCCTGTATACCAGTATGTATGACCAGCAGATTGCCCAACAGATGACGGCGGGCAAAGGTCTGGGGCTGGCAGAGATGATGGTTAAACAGATGACGCCAGAACAACCATTGCCAGATGAGTCCACGCCAGCAGCACCGATGAAATTCCCGCTCGAAACCGTGGTGCGTTATCAAAATCAGACGCTTTCGCAGCTGGTGCAAAAGGCCGTACCACGTAACTACGATGATTCGCTGCCGGGTGACAGTAAAGCATTCCTCGCGCAACTCTCGTTGCCCGCCCAACTGGCAAGCCAGCAAAGCGGTGTGCCACATCATTTGATCCTCGCTCAGGCGGCGCTGGAATCTGGCTGGGGACAACGGCAAATCCGCCGTGAAAACGGCGAGCCGAGCTATAACCTGTTTGGCGTCAAAGCCTCTGGCAACTGGAAAGGGCCAGTCACTGAAATCACCACGACTGAATATGAAAATGGCGAAGCGAAGAAAGTAAAAGCGAAGTTTCGGGTCTACAGCTCGTATCTGGAAGCATTGTCGGATTACGTTGGGCTATTAACACGTAACCCGCGCTACGCTGCCGTGACGACCGCCGCGAGTGCGGAGCAGGGGGCGCAGGCCCTACAGGACGCGGGCTATGCCACCGATCCTCACTATGCCCGCAAACTCACCAGCATGATTCAGCAGATGAAATCGATAAGCGACAAGGTGAGCAAAACCTACAGCATGAACATTGATAATCTGTTCTGAATAACTCAAGTCCGGCGGGTCGCTGCCGATAATACTCTGTAATTGAAGGCTTATAAGGAACCTCCATGTCCAGCTTGATCAATAACGCCATGAGCGGACTGAACGCGGCCCAGGCGGCGTTAAATACGGCAAGTAATAATATCTCCAGCTATAACGTTGCCGGATATACCCGCCAAACCACTATTATGGCGCAGGCCAACAGCACGTTGGGCGCGGGTGGCTGGGTTGGCAATGGTGTCTACGTTTCCGGTGTGCAGCGTGAGTATGATGCTTTTATTACCAACCAGTTACGTGCGGCTCAGACGCAAAGTAGCGGCCTGACTGCCCGCTATGAGCAGATGTCGAAAATCGACAATATGCTCTCCACCAGTACCTCTTCGCTGGCAACACAGATGCAGGATTTCTTCACCAGCCTGCAAACGCTGGTGAGTAACGCGGAAGATCCGGCAGCGCGCCAGGCGCTGATTGGGAAATCAGAAGGGTTGGTGAATCAGTTTAAAACCACCGATCAATATCTGCGCGACCAGGACAAACAGGTCAATATCGCGATAGGTGCCAGCGTTGATCAGATCAACAATTACGCTAAACAAATCGCCAGCCTGAACGGTCAGATCTCCCGCCTGACAGGCGTGGGGGCAGGGGCGTCACCTAACAATCTGCTGGATCAACGCGATCAACTGGTGAGCGAATTAAACCAGATTGTTGGCGTAGAAGTCAGCGTTCAGGATGGTGGCACTTATAACATCACGATGGCCAATGGCTACTCACTGGTTCAGGGAAGTACGGCGCGGCAACTTGCGGCAATTCCTTCCAGCGCCGACCCTTCTCGTACGACTGTCGCTTATGTTGATGGGACTGCGGGCAATCTTGAGATCCCGGAGAAATTGCTGAATACCGGGTCACTGGGCGGTATTCTGACATTTCGTTCTCAGGATCTCGACCAGACGCGTAATACGCTCGGACAACTGGCGCTGGCATTTGCCGAGGCTTTCAATGCCCAACATAACAAGGGGTATGATGCCAATGGTAAAGAAGGGGAGGATTTCTTTGCTATCGGTAAGCCCGCGGTTCTGCAAAATACTAACAACAATGGTAGCGTTGCGATCGGTGCCACGGTAACCGATGCCTCCGCGGTACTGGCGACAGATTACAAAATCTCGTTCGATAATAATCAGTGGCAGGTCACCCGCCTTGCCAGCAATACCACTTTTACGGTGACGCCGGATGCTAACGGTAAAGTGGCATTTGATGGTCTGGAGTTGACGTTTACAGGAACGCCTGCCGTTAATGACAGCTTCACACTGAAACCGGTAAGTGACGCCATCGTCAACATGGATGTATTAATCACCGACGAAGCGAAAATCGCCATGGCGAGCGCAGAAGATGCGGGTGATAGCGACAACCGCAACGGTCAGGCCCTGCTGGATCTGCAAAGTAACAGTAAAACGGTGGGCGGTGCGAAATCCTTTAACGACGCTTATGCCTCGTTAGTGAGTGATATCGGTAATAAAACCGCAACGTTGAAAACCAGTAGCACCACGCAAGGTAATGTGGTGACGCAGCTTTCCAATCAGCAGCAGTCGATTTCTGGTGTCAATCTCGACGAGGAGTACGGAAATCTGCAACGTTTTCAGCAGTATTACCTCGCGAATGCGCAGGTTCTGCAGACGGCAAACGCGATTTTTGATGCGCTGATTAACATTCGCTAAGGGGAGATAAAATGCGTTTCAGTACCCAGATGATGTACCAGCAAAACATGCGTGGCATCACCAATTCTCAGGCCGAATGGATGAAGTACGGCGAACAGATGTCGACGGGTAAGCGAGTCGTTAACCCTTCAGATGATCCCATTGCTGCATCACAAGCTGTTGTTCTCTCCCAGGCACAGGCGCAAAACAGTCAGTACACGCTGGCGCGTACTTTCGCCACTCAAAAAGTGTCACTGGAAGAGAGTGTGCTTAGCCAGGTCACCACTGCTATCCAGAATGCTCAGGAAAAAATTGTCTACGCCAGCAATGGCACCTTGAGTGATGATGACCGGGCGTCGTTGGCAACCGATATCCAGGGTATTCGTGACCAGTTGCTGAATCTGGCGAACACTACGGATGGTAACGGGCGCTACATTTTTGCCGGTTATAAAACAGAAACTGCGCCGTTTAGTGAGGCAGACGGCGAATATGTTGGCGGAGCAGAAAGTATTAAACAACAGGTCGATGCTTCGCGTTCGATGGTGATAGGGCACACGGGTGACAAAATTTTCGACAGTATTACCAGCAACGCGGTAGCGGAACCAGACGGTAGCGCTTCTGAAACCAATCTTTTTGCCATGCTGGATAGCGCCATCGCAGCCCTGAAAACGCCGGTCGCGGAAAGCGAAGCGGATAAAGAAACCGCCGCTGCGGCACTGGATAAAACCAACCGCGGACTGAAAAACTCGCTGAACAATGTGCTGACCGTTCGCGCGGAATTAGGCACGCAGCTGAACGAACTGGAGTCGCTGGATTCATTAGGTAGCGATCGCGCTTTAGGGCAAACGCAGCAGATGAGCGATCTGGTTGATGTGGACTGGAATGCAACTATTTCATCTTACATCATGCAGCAAACGGCATTGCAGGCATCGTATAAAGCATTTACCGATATGCAGGGATTGTCGCTGTTCCAGCTCAACAAATAAGCTCGCTTTAAAACATATCATGAAACTGGGTATGTTTTGTCTGCCCGCTCTGGGATCGCCGGGGCGGGCATTTTTTTGCCTATTTTGCATTGTTGGTTAGCAAGGATGCCATTCGATGAATTTTAATATGTTGATTTAAATATGAAATAAAAAAGCCCTGGCAGTTACCAGGGCTTGATTACTTGAGCTAATTATTACTCAACAGGTTGCGGACGCGCAGGCGCGGCAGATGCATGATGCGTTGCCGTATGACCACCTGCAGCACCTTTACCTTCGAAGGCAAAAGTAGGGCGCTGCCAGTCACTGTGACGCGGTGCCTCCGGAACATATTCCGGTGCCGGAGCGCGCGTCATTGGCGCGGTAGCGTGGTTATGCTCAACGGTGACCTCAGGTTCAACCGCAGCTACCGTTTCAACTTCTGCTGCGACTTCAGCGACGACTGGCGCGGCAGGTTGAGCAACAACTTCAGGCTCAGCAACCACAACCTCAGCAGTTTCGGCAACTTCTTCAATATCAGCCGTCTCTTCCTGCGGTTCAACCACCGGTTCTGCGTGTTCTGCAACTTCCTGGGCTACGGCAACATCAGACTCGGTAATCACCTGCGGCTGTTCAGTTACCGCGGCGGCAATCACTTCAGGATGCGTCGTTTCAACCACTTCCGGTTGCGGTTCGGTAACCTGAACGGGGGCTTCTACGACTTCAGCCACTTCTTCAACAATCGGTGCGCTAACAACCGGTTCGACAGCGGCGGCGACAGGGACCTCAGTCACCATCGGTTGCACTTGTACTTCTTCCTGTTCGCGCTGCTCTTCAACCTGTACATCTTGCGGACGTACAATCGGATAGCGGATCCAGACTTTGCCAGAGGCCAGTTCCGGAGACGCGCACGCTACGGTTAACGGCATTGGCGACTGGGTCGGGTAACGCTCGTCACGATAGCGACGACGACGCTGACCACTTACGCGCAGGTGACGAGGCGAGCGGCGAGAGCGACGCGGCATGCCACCGTTATCACGGTTATCAGCATTGTTCTCTTCCTGCTGTTCCGGCGCAGTTTGCGCTACGACTGGCAGCGGGACTTTCGCCAGTTCTGTACGCGGAGCAGGCACTTCCTGAACGATGGTTTCGGCAGCGGCAGTTTCTTCAACCACTGGTGCGGCTACCGTTTCTTCGGCTACGCTTTGCTCGTAACGCACTTTCTGATTCAGCTGGCGCTGTTTACGACGCGGCTGAACCGGACGTACACGTTCTTCCTGTTCGGTTTCCTGAACAGATTGCTCTTCAACATTCAGCGCTTTCGCTTCTTGTTGCGCCTGACGTTTATCATCATTACGGCGGCGGCTACGTTCACGACGCGGCGCTTGCTGCTCGTCGGTGGTACGCGCTTTTTCCGTTACCTCAGCCTGCTGACGGCTCTCACGCGTCTCGGCAGTCTGCTGCTGTGCCTGGCGACGATTACGGCGGTTTTCTTCGCGATTATCGCTGCCTTCATTACGTTCGCTACGTGTGTCGCGGCGTTCATTTCGGTCACGACGGTTGTTCTGACGTGGCTTACGGCGGTCCTGTTGACGTTCCGGTTTCGTTTCAGTTTTCGGTGCCGGTTGCTCGGTCGGTTTGGTTTCTTCACCACCGCTGAACAGCGCTTTCAGTGCGCCGAAGAAGCGGCTTAACAGCCCTGGTTGTGCAGGAGCTGCTGGTGTTGTTGATGCAGCTTTAGGTGCTGGGGCTGCGACAGGCGCGGCAGGTTCAGCTGGCGTTGGCGCTGGCGGCACATCCGGCATGGCAAACGTTGCCAGCGCAGGTTGTTCCGGACGCTTACGTTCAGCGAACTCTTCTTCAGACGGCAGCGCCATCGCTTCTTCATGCAGCTTCGGCAGCATGTAGCTTAAGGTTGGGGTTTCTTCCCCTTTGCGTACGCGCAGCACATGGTAGTGCGGGGTTTCCATCTGATCGTTTGGCACAATCACACAGCGCACGCCGTCCTGACGAGTTTCAATGGCATTTACCGCAGAGCGTTTTTCGTTCAGCAGGTAAGAAGCGATTGGTACAGGAACAATGGCATGCACTTCCTGAGTGTTCTCTTTCAGCGCTTCTTCTTCAATCAGACGCAGAATAGAGAGCGACAGGGATTCGTTGTCACGCACGGTGCCGGTACCGGAGCAGCGCGGGCAGACGTGATGGCTGGATTCACCCAGCGATGGACTCAGCCGCTGACGGGACATTTCCAGCAGACCAAAGCGAGAAATATGGCTGATTTGAATACGTGCACGGTCCTGACGCACCGCTTCACGCAGACGGTTTTCTACCGCACGCTGGTGGCGGACTGGCGTCATGTCAATGAAGTCGATAACAATCAGGCCGCCGAGGTCACGCAGGCGCAGCTGACGAGCAATCTCATCGGCAGCTTCGAGGTTGGTGTTAAACGCGGTTTCTTCGATATCGCCGCCGCGGGTCGCGCGTGCGGAGTTGATATCGATGGCAGTTAACGCTTCAGTGCTGTCGATAACAATAGAACCACCAGACGGCAGACGGACTTCACGCTGGAAGGCGGATTCGATCTGCGACTCGATCTGGTAGTGGCTGAACAGCGGAATTTCACCAGTGTACAGCTTGATTTTGCTGCTGAAATCCGGGCGACCTAATGCAGCGATATGCTGACGCGCCAGTTCGAGCACTTTTGGGTTATCGATAAGGATTTCGCCGATGTCCTGACGTAAGTAATCGCGGAATGCGCGAACGATTACGTTGCTCTCCTGATGGATCAGGAACGGGGCAGGGCGGCTTTCAGCGGCTTTTTTAATAGCTTCCCAGTGTTTCAGGCGGAAGCTTAAATCCCATTGCAGCGCCTCTGCAGATTTGCCGACGCCAGCGGTGCGCACGATAAGCCCCATGCCTTCCGGCAGTTCAAGGCTTGCCAGTGCTTCTTTTAATTCGGTACGGTCGTCGCCTTCAATACGGCGAGAAATACCACCCGCGCGCGGGTTGTTCGGCATCAGAACCAGATAGCTACCTGCCAGGCTGATAAAGGTGGTCAGTGCTGCGCCTTTGTTACCGCGCTCTTCTTTATCAATCTGAACAATAACTTCCTGACCTTCACGCAACACATCTTTAATGTTGGGACGGCCATGAGCACTGTAGTTAGCAGGGAAATATTCGCGGGCAATTTCTTTAAGTGGGAGGAAACCGTGACGTTCAGCGCCGTAATCAACAAAAGCAGCTTCCAGACTCGGTTCAATGCGGGTGATTTTACCTTTGTAGATGTTTGCCTTTTTCTGTTCGTGCCCTGGACTTTCGATATCCAGGTCATACAGACGCTGCCCATCTACAAGGGCAACGCGCAACTCTTCCTGCTGAGTTGCGTTGATTAACATTCTTTTCATCGTAACTTACTCATTATTCTTACATTGACGACTAAGCTGCGGGCAAAGTAACGCCTTTCCGGGTGTGAACCGATGGCCTCGTGTCTAGTCGCGTCGCCAACCTCACGGTTATCGTCAGCTCAAAGAGGCGCAGAGTGTCGGTTGCCCGTTTTTCATGCGGAAAAACAGCGCAATTATCAAAGAAACAGACTGGGTATTACTCTCCAGAAATATTTCCATCTACCGGTAAGGACTGCAACCCGCAGCCCGCTAACTGCCTGAAAGATCAATACGTCTTACGCCATTGCTGCGTGGATGATCGGTCGGGCAAAATGGGTTATTCCGTAAAATTTCTTGTTTTAACAAGGATGGACACGGAAACGTTCTCATTATTCCACTGCAAGCCTTGTTATAGCAAGATGACTTTTACCATTTATCACCCGCTTACTCACAGTTTTTTCACTTCTTAATGGTGATTGGTTTAATAACCATCAATAAAGTGATGACGTAGTGAAGTAATAAGGTGCAAAACTAAATATAAGCATAGAAAAATGAGTGGCGCGAATCCTGTTGGCTAATTAGAATCGCCCACCATGAAAACAGAGACTCCATCCGTAAAAATTGTTGCTATCACCGCGGACGAAGCGGGGCAACGTATCGACAACTTTTTGCGTACCCAATTGAAAGGCGTACCTAAAAGTATGATTTACCGTATTTTGCGTAAAGGCGAAGTGCGGGTGAACAAAAAACGTATTAAGCCTGAATATAAACTCGAAGCAGGTGATGAGGTGCGTATTCCACCGGTTCGCGTTGCTGAACGTGAAGAGGAGGCGGTTTCGCCACATCTGCAAAAGGTGGCGGCGCTGGCGGACGTCATCTTATATGAAGATGAGCATATCCTGGTGCTGAATAAACCTTCCGGTACGGCAGTACATGGCGGCAGTGGTTTAAGCTTCGGCGTTATCGAAGGTTTACGGGCGTTGCGCCCGGAAGCGCGGTTCCTTGAACTGGTACATCGTCTCGACCGGGACACTTCCGGTGTGTTGCTGGTAGCGAAAAAACGATCGGCGTTGCGTTCTCTGCATGAGCAATTACGTGAAAAAGGGATGCAAAAAGATTACCTGGCGCTGGTGCGCGGTCAGTGGCAGTCGCATGTGAAGAGCGTACAAGCGCCGTTGCTGAAAAATATTCTGCAAAGCGGCGAACGTATCGTGCGTGTGAGTCAGGAAGGCAAACCGTCGGAAACACGCTTTAAAGTGGAAGAACGCTATGCTTTTGCCACCCTGGTGCGTTGTAGCCCGGTAACAGGGCGTACTCATCAGATCCGTGTGCATACACAGTATGCGGGTCATCCGATTGCCTTTGACGATCGCTACGGTGACCGTGAATTTGATAGACAGCTCACTGAAGCAGGCACGGGATTAAATCGTCTGTTCCTGCACGCCGCAGCGTTGAAGTTTACCCATCCGGGAACCGGTGAGGTGATGCGTATCGAAGCGCCGATGGATGAGGGGTTGAAGCGTTGTTTGCAGAAACTGCGTAACGCGCGCTAATACGTGCATATAAGCCTGATAATGGGCGGTTGGCCTGATAAGGCGTTTACGCCGCATCAGGCCGCCAGCACCGATTGCCGGATGCGACGTAACCGCATCCGGCGCAAAAAACTATCCCATTAGCGGGTTTTTCCCTTCCCGACGTAACATCTGACACAGCGCGATTAGCGGTAAACCAACCAGCGTGTTAGGGTCACGCCCTTCTAAACGCTCAAACAGCGTAATGCCAAATCCTTCACTCTTAAAGCTACCCGCGCAGTGCAGGGGATGCTCCTTACGCACGTAATTATCAATCTCCGCCTCGCTCAGGTGACGGAAATGGACGTCAAAAGGCTCCACTTCTGTTTGCAGATGCCCATTCGCCGAATTAAACAACGCCAGTCCAGTATAGAAGGTGACGATATTGCCGCTGGCTTTGCGTAATTGCAGACGGGCATTTTCTTCCGTTAACGGTTTACCGGTGATTTCGCCATCAAGAACACATACCTGGTCTGAACCAATAATTAAATGATCCGGATAACGTGACGCCAGAGATTGCGCTTTTTCTTGTGCCAGCCGAAGCACCAACTGTCGCGGTGATTCGTCGCTGCGTGGGGTTTCGTCGACCTCGGGTGCTGCACATTCAAAAGAGATTTGCAGTTTTTCCAGAAGAGCGCGACGCCAGGGCGAGGTGGAGGCTAAAATAAGTTTAGGCATATTTTTTTCCATCAGATATAGCGTATTGATGATAGCCATTTTAAACTATGCGCTTCGTTTTGCAGGTTGATGTTCGTTATCAGCACTGAACGAAAATAAAGCAGTAACCCGCAATGTGTGCGAATTATTGGCAAAAGGCAACCACAGGCTGCCTTTTTCTTTGACTCTATGACGTTACAAAGTTAATATGCGCGCCCTATGCAAAAGGTAAAATTACCCCTGACTCTCGATCCGGTTCGTACGGCTCAAAAACGCCTTGATTACCAGGGTATCTATACCCCTGATCAGGTTGAGCGCGTCGCCGAATCCGTAGTCAGTGTGGACAGTGATGTGGAATGCTCCATGTCGTTCGCTATCGATAACCAACGTCTCGCAGTGTTAAACGGCGATGCGAAGGTGACGGTAACGCTCGAGTGTCAGCGTTGCGGGAAGCCGTTTACTCATCAGGTCTACACAACGTATTGTTTTAGTCCTGTGCGTTCAGACGAACAGGCTGAAGCACTGCCGGAAGCGTATGAACCGATTGAGGTTAACGAATTCGGTGAAATCGATCTGCTTGCAATGGTTGAAGATGAAATCATCCTCGCCTTGCCGGTAGTTCCGGTGCATGATTCTGAACACTGTGAAGTGTCCGAAGCGGACATGGTCTTTGGTGAACTGCCTGAAGAAGCGCAAAAGCCAAACCCATTTGCCGTATTAGCCAGCTTAAAGCGTAAGTAATTGGTGCTCCCCGTTGGATCGGGGATAAACCGTAATTGAGGAGTAAGGTCCATGGCCGTACAACAGAATAAACCAACCCGTTCCAAACGTGGCATGCGTCGTTCCCATGACGCGCTGACCGCAGTCACCAGCCTGTCTGTAGACAAAACTTCTGGTGAAAAACACCTGCGTCACCACATCACTGCCGACGGTTACTACCGCGGCCGCAAGGTCATCGCTAAGTAATCACGCGTCTGCGTGATGAAGCTTAGTGAG
This sequence comes from Escherichia sp. MOD1-EC5189, assembly GCF_002966045.1. Classification (NCBI taxonomy): domain Bacteria; kingdom Pseudomonadati; phylum Pseudomonadota; class Gammaproteobacteria; order Enterobacterales; family Enterobacteriaceae; genus Escherichia; species Escherichia sp. MOD1-EC5189. The sequence goes on from NZ_PTRX01000002.1 coordinate 215,176, forward strand.
GATTTTCCCCAGGCAACTGGGGAAAGACCAAACCGGGCGGCGACGATACCTTGACACGTCTAACCCTGGCGTTAGATGTCATGGGAGGGGATTTTGGCCCTTCCGTGACAGTGCCTGCAGCATTGCAGGCACTGAATTCTAATTCGCAACTCACTCTTCTTTTAGTCGGCAATCCCGACGCCATCACGCCATTACTTGCTAAAGCTGACTTTGAACAACGTTCGCGTCTGCAGATTATTCCTGCGCAGTCAGTTATCGCCAGTGATGCCCGGCCTTCGCAAGCTATCCGCGCCAGTCGTGGTAGTTCAATGCGCGTGGCCCTTGAGCTGGTGAAAGAAGGTCGAGCGCAAGCCTGTGTCAGTGCTGGTAATACCGGGGCGCTGATGGGGCTGGCAAAATTACTACTCAAGCCCCTGGAGGGGATTGAGCGTCCGGCGCTGGTGACGGTATTACCGCATCAGCAAAAGGGCAAAACGGTGGTCCTCGATTTAGGGGCCAACGTCGATTGTGACAGTACAATGTTGGTGCAATTTGCCATTATGGGCTCAGTTCTGGCTGAAGAGGTGGTGGAAATTCCCAATCCTCGCGTGGCGTTGCTCAATATTGGTGAAGAAGAAGTAAAGGGTCTCGACAGTATTCGGGATGCCTCAGCAGTGCTTAAAACAATCCCTTCTATCAATTATATCGGCTATCTTGAAGCCAATGAGTTGTTAACTGGCAAGACAGATGTGCTGGTTTGTGACGGCTTTACAGGAAATGTCACATTAAAGACGATGGAAGGTGTTGTCAGGATGTTCCTTTCTCTGCTGAAATCTCAGGGTGAAGGGAAAAAACGGTCGTGGTGGCTACTGTTATTAAAGCGTTGGCTACAAAAGAGCCTGACGAGGCGATTCAGTCACCTCAACCCCGACCAGTATAACGGCGCCTGTCTGTTAGGATTGCGCGGCACGGTGATAAAAAGTCATGGTGCGGCCAATCAGCGAGCTTTTGCGGTCGCGATTGAACAGGCAGTGCAGGCGGTGCAGCGACAAGTTCCTCAGCGAATTGCCGCTCGCCTGGAATCTGTATACCCAGCTGGTTTTGAGCTGCTGGACGGTGGCAAAAGCGGAACTCTGCGGTAGCAGGACGCTGCCAGCGAACTCGCAGTTTGCAAGTGACGGTATATAACCGAAAAGTGACTGAGCGTACATGTATACGAAGATTATTGGTACTGGCAGCTATCTGCCCGAACAAGTGCGGACAAACGCCGATTTGGAAAAAATGGTGGATACCTCTGACGAGTGGATTGTCACTCGTACCGGCATCCGCGAACGCCACATTGCTGCACCAAACGAAACCGTTTCAACCATGGGCTTTGAAGCGGCGACACGCGCAATTGAGATGGCGTGCATTGATAAAGACCAGATTGGCCTGATCGTTGTGGCAACGACTTCTGCTACGCACGCTTTCCCGAGCGCAGCATGTCAGATTCAAAGCATGTTGGGTATTAAAGGTTGCCCGGCATTTGACGTTGCAGCAGCCTGCGCAGGTTTCACCTACGCGTTAAGCGTAGCCGATCAATACGTGAAATCTGGGGCGGTGAAGTATGCTCTGGTCGTCGGTTCCGATGTACTGGCGCGCACCTGTGATCCAACAGATCGCGGGACTATTATTATTTTTGGCGATGGCGCGGGCGCTGCGGTGTTGGCTGCCTCTGAAGAGCCGGGAATCATCTCTACCCATCTGCACGCCGATGGTAGCTATGGTGAATTGCTGACGCTGCCTAATGCTGACCGTGTGAATCCAGAGAATTCAATTCATCTGACGATGGCGGGCAACGAAGTCTTCAAGGTTGCGGTAACGGAACTGGCGCACATCGTTGATGAGACGCTGGCGGCGAATAATCTTGACCGTTCTCAACTGGACTGGCTGGTGCCGCATCAGGCTAACCTGCGTATTATCAGTGCAACGGCGAAAAAACTCGGCATGTCGATGGACAATGTCGTGGTGACGCTGGATCGCCACGGTAATACCTCTGCGGCCTCTGTCCCGTGCGCGCTGGATGAAGCTGTACGTGATGGGCGTATTAAGCCGGGGCAGTTGGTTCTGCTTGAAGCCTTTGGCGGTGGATTCACCTGGGGTTCCGCGCTGGTTCGTTTCTAGGATAAGGATTAAAAGATGACGCAATTTGCATTTGTGTTCCCTGGACAGGGTTCTCAAACCGTTGGAATGCTGGCTGATATGGCGGCGAGCTATCCCATTGTCGAAGAAACGTTTGCTGAAGCTTCTGCGGCGCTGGGTTATGACCTGTGGGCGCTGACTCAGCAGGGGCCAGCCGAAGAACTTAATAAAACCTGGCAAACTCAGCCAGCGCTGTTGACTGCATCAGTTGCACTGTACCGAGTATGGCAGCAGCAGGGCGGTAAAGCACCAGCGATGATGGCCGGTCACAGCCTCGGGGAATACTCTGCGCTGGTTTGCGCTGGTGTGATTGATTTCGCTGATGCGGTGCGTCTGGTTGAGATGCGCGGCAAGTTCATGCAAGAAGCCGTACCGGAAGGAACGGGCGCTATGGCGGCAATCATCGGTCTGGATGATGCGTCTATTGCGAAAGCGTGTGAAGAAGCTGCAGAAGGTCAGGTGGTTTCTCCGGTAAACTTCAACTCTCCAGGCCAGGTGGTAATTGCGGGACATAAAGAAGCCGTTGAGCGTGCTGGCGCTGCCTGTAAAGCTGCAGGCGCAAAACGCGCGCTGCCGTTGCCAGTGAGCGTACCGTCTCACTGTGCGTTGATGAAACCGGCAGCCGACAAACTGGCAGTAGAATTAGCGAAAATCACCTTTAACGCACCAACAGTTCCTGTTGTGAATAACGTTGATGTGAAATGCGAAACCAATGGTGATGCCATCCGTGACGCACTGGTACGTCAGTTGTATAACCCGGTTCAGTGGACGAAGTCTGTTGAATACATGGCAGCGCAAGGCGTAGAACATCTCTATGAAGTCGGCCCGGGCAAAGTGCTTACTGGCCTGACGAAACGCATTGTCGACACCCTGACCGCCTCGGCGCTGAACGAACCTTCAGCGATGGCAGCGGCGCTCGAGCTTTAAAAGAGGAAAATCATGAATTTTGAAGGAAAAATCGCACTGGTAACCGGTGCAAGCCGCGGAATTGGCCGCGCAATTGCTGAAACGCTCGCAGCCCGTGGCGCGAAAGTTATCGGCACTGCGACCAGTGAAAATGGCGCTCAGGCGATCAGTGATTATTTAGGTGCCAACGGCAAAGGTCTGATGTTGAATGTGACCGACCCGGCATCTATCGAATCTGTTCTGGAAAAAATTCGCGCAGAATTTGGTGAAGTGGATATCCTGGTCAATAATGCCGGTATCACTCGTGATAACCTGTTAATGCGAATGAAAGATGAAGAGTGGAACGATATTATCGAAACCAACCTTTCATCTGTTTTCCGTCTGTCAAAAGCGGTAATGCGCGCTATGATGAAAAAGCGTCATGGTCGCATTATCACTATCGGTTCTGTGGTTGGTACCATGGGAAATGGCGGTCAGGCCAACTACGCTGCGGCGAAAGCGGGCTTGATCGGCTTCAGTAAATCACTGGCGCGCGAAGTTGCGTCACGCGGTATTACTGTAAACGTTGTTGCTCCGGGCTTTATTGAAACGGACATGACACGTGCGCTGAGCGATGACCAGCGTGCGGGTATCCTGGCGCAGGTTCCTGCGGGTCGCCTCGGCGGTGCACAGGAAATCGCCAACGCGGTTGCATTCCTGGCATCCGACGAAGCAGCTTACATCACGGGTGAAACTTTGCATGTGAACGGCGGGATGTACATGGTCTGACCGCGATTTGCACAAAATGCTCATGTTGCGCGCAGTCTGCGTGGTTATGAGTAATAATTAGTGCAAAATGATTTGCGTTATTGGGGGGTAAGGCCTCAAAATAACGTAAAATCGTGGTAAGACCTGCCGGGATTTAGTTGCAAATTTTTCAACATTTTATACACTACGAAAACCATCGCGAAAGCGAGTTTTGATAGGAAATTTAAGAGTATGAGCACTATCGAAGAACGCGTTAAGAAAATTATCGGCGAACAGCTGGGCGTTAAGCAGGAAGAAGTTACCAACAATGCTTCTTTCGTTGAAGACCTGGGCGCGGATTCTCTTGACACCGTTGAGCTGGTAATGGCTCTGGAAGAAGAGTTTGATACTGAGATTCCGGACGAAGAAGCTGAGAAAATCACCACCGTTCAGGCTGCCATTGATTACATCAACGGCCACCAGGCGTAAGTGAACATCTCCAGGCGGTCGTTCGACCGCCTGAGTTTTATCTTTTTGTCCCACTAGAATCATTTTTTCCCTCCCTGGAGGACAAACGTGTCTAAGCGTCGTGTAGTTGTGACCGGACTGGGCATGTTGTCTCCTGTCGGCAATACCGTAGAGTCTACCTGGAAAGCTCTGCTTGCCGGTCAGAGTGGCATCAGCCTAATCGACCATTTCGATACTAGCGCCTATGCAACGAAATTTGCTGGCTTAGTAAAGGATTTTAACTGTGAGGACATTATCTCGCGCAAAGAACAGCGCAAGATGGATGCCTTCATTCAATATGGAATTGTCGCTGGCGTTCAGGCCATGCAGGATTCTGGCCTTGAAATAACGGAAGAGAACGCAACCCGTATTGGTGCCGCAATTGGCTCCGGGATTGGCGGCCTCGGACTGATTGAAGAAAACCACACATCTCTGATGAATGGTGGCCCACGTAAGATCAGCCCATTCTTCGTTCCGTCAACGATTGTGAACATGGTGGCAGGTCATCTGACTATCATGTATGGCCTGCGTGGCCCAAGCATCTCTATCGCGACCGCCTGTACTTCTGGCGTGCACAACATCGGTCATGCTGCGCGTATTATCGCGTATGGTGATGCTGACGTGATGGTTGCAGGTGGCGCAGAGAAAGCCAGTACGCCGCTGGGCGTTGGTGGTTTTGGCGCGGCACGTGCATTATCTACCCGCAATGATAACCCGCAAGCGGCGAGCCGCCCGTGGGATAAAGAGCGCGATGGTTTCGTACTGGGCGATGGTGCCGGTATGCTGGTACTGGAAGAGTACGAACACGCGAAAAAACGCGGGGCGAAAATTTACGCTGAACTCGTTGGCTTTGGTATGAGCAGCGATGCTTACCATATGACGTCACCGCCAGAAAACGGCGCAGGCGCAGCTCTGGCAATGGCAAATGCTCTGCGTGATGCAGGCATTGAAGCGAGTCAGATTGGCTACGTTAACGCGCACGGTACTTCTACACCGGCTGGCGATAAAGCTGAAGCGCAGGCTGTTAAAAGCATCTTCGGTGAAGCTGCCAGCCGTGTGTTGGTGAGCTCCACGAAATCTATGACCGGTCACCTGTTAGGTGCGGCGGGTGCAGTAGAGTCTATCTACTCCATCCTGGCACTGCGCGATCAGGCTGTTCCGCCAACCATCAACCTGGATAATCCGGATGAAGGTTGCGATCTGGATTTCGTACCGCACGAAGCGCGTCAGGTTAGCGGAATGGAATACACGCTGTGTAACTCCTTCGGCTTCGGTGGTACTAATGGTTCTTTGATCTTTAAAAAGATCTAAGTTGTCATTTCCCACCCTTATAAAAGGTCCGCTTGCGGGCCTTTTTTCTTAGCTTTTATTCCGACTTGTTCCGTAGTGAACATGCTGCCACACTAACAATTCTCTGGTAAGGAGTTGGTATGTTCTTAATTAACGGTCATAAGCAGGAATCGCTGGCAGTAAGCGATCGAGCAACGCAGTTTGGTGATGGTTGTTTTACCACCGCCAGAGTTATCGACGGTAAAGTCAGTTTGTTATCGGCACATATCCAGCGACTACAGGATGCTTGTCAGCGGTTGATGATTTCCTGTGACTTCTGGCCTCAGCTTGAACAAGAGATGAAAACGCTGGCAGCAGAACAGCAGAATGGTGTGCTGAAGGTCGTGATCAGTCGCGGTAGTGGCGGGCGAGGGTACAGCACATTGAACAGCGGACCGGCAACGCGGATTCTCTCCGTTACGGCTTATCCTGCACATTACGATCGTTTGCGTAACGAGGGGATGATGTTGGCGCTAAGCCCGGTGCGGCTGGGGCGCAATCCTCATCTTGCAGGTATTAAACATCTTAATCGGCTTGAACAAGTATTGATTCGCTCTCATCTTGAGCAGACAAACGCCGATGAGGCGTTGGTCCTTGACAGCGAAGGGTGGGTTACGGAATGCTGTGCGGCTAATTTGTTCTGGCGGAAGGGCAATGTAGTTTATACGCCGCGACTGGAGCAGGCAGGTGTTAACGGCATTATGCGACAATTCTGTATCCGTTTACTGGCACAATCCTCTTATCAGCTTGTCGAAGTGCAAGCCACTCTGGAAGAGGCGTTGCAGGCAGATGAGATGGTTATTTGTAATGCGTTAATGCCAGTGATGCCCGTACGTGCCTGTGGCGATGTCTCTTTTTCGTCAGCAACGTTATATGAATATTTAGCCCCACTTTGTGAGCGCCCGAATTAGTCATGAAAAAAGTGTTATTGATTATCTTGTTATTGCTGGTGGTACTGGGTATCGCCGCTGGTGTGGGCGTCTGGAAGGTTCGCCATCTTGCCGACAGCAAATTGCTTATCAAAGAAGAGACGATATTTACCCTGAAGCCAGGGACCGGACGTCTGGCGCTCGGTGAACAGCTTTATGCCGATAAGATCATCAATCGCCCACGGGTTTTTCAATGGCTGCTGCGTATCGAACCGGATCTTTCTCACTTTAAAGCCGGGACTTACCGCTTTACACCGCAGATGACCGTACGTGAGATGCTGAAATTGCTGGAAAGCGGTAAAGAAGCACAGTTCCCTCTGCGACTGGTAGAAGGGATGCGTTTGAGCGATTACCTCAAGCAATTGCGTGAGGCCCCGTATATCAAACACACGCTGAGCGACGATAAGTACGCCACCGTAGCGCAGGCACTTGAACTGGAAAACCCGGAGTGGATTGAAGGTTGGTTCTGGCCAGACACCTGGATGTATACCGCCAATACCACCGATGTCGCGTTACTCAAGCGAGCGCACAAGAAAATGGTGAAAGCGGTCGATAGCGCCTGGGAAGGGCGTGCGGACGGTCTGCCTTATAAAGATAAAAACCAGTTGGTGACGATGGCATCAATTATCGAAAAAGAAACCGCCGTTTCCAGCGAACGCGATCAGGTTGCCTCGGTATTTATCAACCGTTTACGCATTGGTATGCGCCTGCAGACCGACCCGACCGTGATTTACGGGATGGGAGAGCGTTATAATGGCAAACTTTCTCGTGCAGACCTGGAAACGCCGACAGCGTATAACACCTATACCATTACCGGTTTGCCGCCAGGTGCGATAGCGACGCCGGGGGCGGATTCGCTGAAGGCTGCTGCGCATCCGGCAAAAACGCCGTATCTCTATTTTGTGGCCGATGGTAAAGGTGGTCACACGTTTAATACCAATCTTGCCAGTCATAACAAGTCTGTGCAGGATTATCTGAAAGTGCTTAAGGAAAAAAATGCGCAGTAAGTATATCGTCATTGAGGGGCTGGAAGGCGCAGGCAAAACTACCGCGCGTAACGTGGTGGTTGAGACGCTCGAGCAACTGGGTATCCGCGACATGGTTTTCACTCGGGAACCTGGCGGTACGCAACTTGCCGAAAAGTTAAGAAGCCTGGTGCTGGATATCAAATCGGTAGGCGATGAAGTCATTACCGATAAAGCCGAAGTTCTGATGTTTTATGCCGCGCGCGTTCAACTGGTAGAAACGGTCATCAAACCTGCGCTGGCTAACGGCACTTGGGTTATTGGCGACCGCCACGATCTCTCTACTCAAGCGTATCAGGGGGGCGGACGTGGTATTGACCAACATATGTTGGCAACGCTGCGTGATGCTGTTCTCGGGGATTTTCGCCCCGACTTAACGCTCTATCTCGATGTTACCCCGAAAGTTGGCTTAAAACGCGCGCGTGCGCGCGGCGAGCTGGATCGTATTGAGCAAGAGTCTTTCGATTTCTTTAATCGCACCCGCGCCCGCTATCTGGAACTGGCAGCACAAGATAAAAGCATTCATACCATTGATGCCACCCAGCCGCTGGAGTCCGTGATGGATGCAATCCGCACTACCGTGACCAATTGGGTTAAGGAGCAGAACGCATGAGATGGTATCCATGGTTACGACCTGATTTCGAAAAACTGGTAGCCAGCTATCAGGCCGGAAGAGGTCACCATGCGCTACTCATTCAGGCGTTACCGGGTATGGGCGAGGATGCTTTAATCTACGCCCTGAGCCGTTATTTACTCTGCCAACAACCGCAGGGCCACAAAAGTTGCGGTCACTGTCGTGGATGTCAGTTGATGCAGGCTGGCACGCATCCCGATTATTACACCCTGGCTCCCGAAAAAGGGAAAAATGCGCTGGGCATTGATGCGGTACGTGAAGTTACCGAAAAGCTGAATGAGCACGCACGCTTAGGCGGTGCAAAAGTTGTCTGGGTAACCGATGCTGCCTTACTGACCGACGCTGCGGCTAACGCATTGCTGAAAACGCTTGAAGAGCCGCCAGCAGAAACCTGGTTTTTCCTTGCTACCCGCGAGCCTGAACGTTTACTGGCAACATTACGTAGTCGTTGTCGGTTACATTACCTTGCGCCGCCGCCGGAACAGTACGCCGTGACTTGGCTTTCACGCGAAGTGACAATGTCACAGGATACATTACTTGCCGCATTGCGCTTAAGCGCCGGTTCGCCTGGTGCGGCACTGGCGTTGTTTCAGGGAGATATCTGGCAGGCTCGTGAAACATTGTGTCAGGCGCTGGCATATAGCGTGCAATCGGGCGACTGGTATTTGCTGCTAGCGGCCCTTAATCATGAACAAGCTCCGGCGCGTTTACACTGGCTGGCAACGTTGCTGATGGATGCGCTAAAACGCCATCATGGCGCTGCGCAGGTTACCAATGTTGATGTGCCGGGCCTGGTCGTCGAACTGGCAAACCATCTTTCTCCCTCGCGTCTGCAGGCTATACTGGGGGATGTTTGCCACATTCGTGAACAGTTAATGTCTGTCACAGGTATTAACCGCGAGCTTCTCATCACCGATCTTTTACTGCGTATTGAGCATTACCTGCAACCGGGCGTTGTGCTACCGGTTCCTCATCTTTAAGAGAGACATCATGTTTTTAGTCGACTCACACTGCCATCTCGATGGTCTGGATTATGAATCTTTGCATAAGGACGTGGATGACGTTCTGGCGAAAGCCGCCGCACGCGATGTGAAATTTTGTCTGGCAGTCGCCACAACATTACCGGGTTATTTACACATGCGGGATCTGGTAGGCGAACGTGACAACGTCGTATTTTCTTGTGGCGTGCATCCACTCAACCAGAATGATCCCTACGATGTAGAAGATTTACGCCGTCTGGCGGCAGAAGAGGGCGTTGTTGCGCTGGGTGAAACCGGGTTGGATTATTATTACACGCCGGAAACTAAAGTACGGCAGCAAGAGTCCTTCATCCATCATATCCAGATTGGTCGTGAACTGAACAAGCCGGTTATCGTCCACACCCGTGACGCCCGCGCCGATACGCTGGCAATTCTGCGCGAAGAAAAAGTGACGGATTGCGGTGGCGTACTACACTGTTTTACAGAGGACAGAGAAACGGCGGGTAAATTACTGGATCTCGGATTTTACATCTCCTTTTCCGGCATTGTGACCTTCCGTAATGCGGAGCAACTGCGCGATGCCGCGCGTTATGTCCCCCTCGATCGGTTACTGGTAGAAACTGACTCACCTTACCTTGCACCGGTTCCGCATCGAGGAAAAGAGAATCAACCTGCGATGGTTCGTGACGTTGCAGAATACATGGCTGTGTTGAAAGGTGTTGCCGTTGAAGAACTGGCGCAGGTAACCACCGATAACTTCGCCCGTCTGTTTCACATCGACGCTTCCCGCCTTCAATCCATCCGTTGAATGAGTTTTTTTAAAGCTCGTAATTAATGGCTAAAACGAGTAAAGTTCACCGCCGAAAATTGGGCGGTGAATAACCACGTTTGAAATATTGTGACATATGTTTTGTCAAAATGTGCAACTTCTCCAATGATCTGAAGTTGAAACGTGATAGCCGTCAAACAAATCGGCACTGAATTATTTTACTCTGTGTAATAAATAAAGGGCGCTTAGATGCCCTGTACACGGCGAGGCTCTCCCCCCTTGCCACGCGTGAGAACGTAAAAAAGCACCCATACTCAGGAGCACTCTCAATTATGTTTAAGAATGCATTTGCTAACCTGCAAAAGGTCGGTAAATCGCTGATGCTGCCGGTATCCGTACTGCCTATCGCAGGTATTCTGCTGGGCGTCGGTTCCGCGAATTTCAGCTGGCTGCCCGCCGTTGTATCGCATGTTATGGCAGAAGCAGGCGGTTCCGTCTTTGCAAACATGCCACTGATTTTTGCGATCGGTGTCGCCCTCGGCTTTACCAATAACGATGGCGTATCCGCGCTGGCCGCAGTTGTTGCCTATGGCATCATGGTTAAAACCATGGCCGTGGTTGCGCCACTGGTACTGCATTTACCTGCTGAAGAAATCGCCTCTAAACACCTGGCGGATACTGGCGTACTCGGGGGGATCATCTCCGGTGCGATCGCAGCGTACATGTTTAACCGTTTCTACCGTATTAAGCTGCCTGAGTATCTTGGCTTCTTTGCCGGTAAACGCTTTGTGCCGATCATTTCAGGCCTGGCTGCCATCTTTACTGGCGTTGTGCTGTCCTTCATTTGGCCGCCTATTGGTTCTGCAATCCAGACCTTCTCTCAGTGGGCTGCTTACCAGAACCCGGTAGTTGCGTTTGGCATTTACGGTTTCATCGAACGTTGCCTGGTACCGTTTGGTCTGCACCACATCTGGAACGTACCTTTCCAGATGCAGATTGGTGAATACACCAACGCTGCAGGTCAGGTTTTCCACGGCGACATTCCGCGTTATATGGCGGGTGACCCGACTGCGGGTAAACTGTCTGGCGGCTTCCTGTTCAAAATGTACGGTCTGCCAGCTGCCGCAATTGCTATCTGGCACTCTGCTAAACCGGAAAACCGCGCGAAAGTGGGCGGTATCATGATCTCCGCGGCGCTGACCTCGTTCCTGACCGGTATCACCGAGCCTATCGAGTTCTCCTTCATGTTCGTTGCGCCGATCCTGTACATCATCCACGCGATTCTGGCAGGCCTGGCATTCCCTATCTGTATTCTTCTGGGGATGCGTGACGGTACGTCGTTCTCGCACGGTCTGATCGACTTCATCGTTCTGTCTGGTAACAGCAGCAAACTGTGGCTGTTCCCGATCGTCGGTATCGGTTATGCAATTGTTTACTACACCATCTTCCGCGTGCTGATTAAAGCACTGGATCTGAAAACGCCGGGTCGTGAAGACGCGACTGATGATGCAAAAGCGACAGGTACCAGCGAAATGGCACCGGCTCTGGTTGCTGCGTTTGGTGGTAAAGAAAACATCACTAACCTCGACGCATGTATTACCCGTCTGCGCGTCAGCGTTGCTGATGTGTCTAAAGTGGATCAGGCTGGCCTGAAGAAACTGGGCGCAGCGGGCGTAGTGGTTGCTGGTTCTGGTGTTCAGGCGATTTTCGGTACTAAATCCGATAACCTGAAAACCGAGATGGATGAGTACATCCGTAACCACTAATCCGTAAGACGTTGGGGAGACTAAGGCAGCCAGATGGCTGCCTTTTTTACAGGTGTTATTCAGAATTGATACGTGCCGGTAATGCTGAAATTACGCGGTGCGCCGTAGACGATAGAACCTTCCACGTTGGTATCGTAGGTTTTGTCGAACAGGTTATTGACGTTCCCCTGTAACGAGAAGTTTTTCGTCACCTGGTAGCGGGTGAAGAGATCCACCAGCGCGTAGCTACCTTGCTCGGCGCGGAAGGTGCCATACGGTGTCACGGTGTCGGTATACACGCGATTTTGCCAGTTAACACCACCGCCGACCGTCAACTCTGGCATGACAGGTAACCGATAGCTGGTGAACATTTTAACCGTGGTGCGTGGCAGATTAGGATTAACGGCGTTTCCTTCGTTATCTTCTGCAATATAGCGCGTTGCGCCAAACGTCAGCTGCCAGTTGTCGGTAATTGCGCCGTTGAGTTCAAATTCCACACCTTTACTGACTGTCCCATCCACCGCTTTATAGGCGGTTTCGCCGTTGCTGCCGGGGATAGGTGTACCGGTGGACTGAGCGACATTATCCTGCTCAATACGGAAGATGGCTAACGTGGTGGTCAGACGGCTATTCATCCAGTCCGATTTCAGACCCAGCTCGTAGTTGTTACCGGTGATTGGAGCCAGATATTTGCCTGAACTGTCACGATCATTTTGCGGCTGGAAAATAGAGGTATAGCTGGCGTAGGTCGACCAGTTGTCATTAATGTCAAACACCAGACCAGCATAAGGCGTGGTGTGGTTTTTCTCCATGCTGTAAGTCAGCGTATCAACCCGCCAGTTGGTATAACGTGCGCCAAGGATCAGATGCAGCGGATCGGCAAGGGTGACACGAGTGGCAGCATATAACGATTTCATATGTGTGGTATCGTCCTGCGCCAGACTCTGTGGTGACCAGTCGGTTTGTGGGAAATTGCCATTAAAGTTGTAGAAACTGCCAATTTCATCCGGGAAGATGTTGGCCCATGAACTGAAGTAACGATTGTTTTGTTTGCTGTAACTGCCACCAAACATGAGATTGTGCTGACGACCAAACAATTCATAACTACCGTCAGCGAACAAATCCAGCGCATCAACTTTACGTTTGCCGCTGTTCCAACCGGTGCCGCCGACATAATCAAAGCCAGGTCCATAATTACTGTATGGCCCAACCAGCATACCATCCGCTTTGTTTACATAGGCATCGACATACATCATTTTGCTGTCAAATTCGACTTCGGAGTGGGTGGCATTCAGTGTCGCTTGCCAGGTATCAGCAAACCGCTGCTTCAGGGTCATAAAGACCTTGTTGATCTCTTTATCGTTGTACGCCCAGTCAGGTGCGGTACTGCGTGCGCGATCGTAACTGTTGCTGCTGCCATCAGTATTCCAGCGCGGTAAACCGCCCCAGGTTGGGCTATTAACATCAATGCGCTGATATTCGTAACCGCCTGAAAGCGTCGTAAGATCGCCTAAATCAGCATCGACAATGCCGGAGAAGAAGGTCTTTTCACTGTTGTAGCGGTTCAGCCATGAGTCGTTATTCTGGTAGCCGCCGACAATTCGCGCGCGGATTTTACCATCTTCGGTGAGTGGGCTTTGTAAATCCGCCACATACCGTTCTTTGTTCCAGCTACCGTATTCCGCCGAGACATCGCCTTTAAATTCACGACTGGTCGCGTGTTTTCGAACCATATTAATTGCCGCAGATGGATTACCCGTCCCGGTCATGAGTCCTGTCGCGCCACGCACTATTTCTACGCGTTCAAACAGTGCCATATCAGAAAGTGCGTCGCCCAGATTCCAGCGCGATTCAAAATAGGTGGGGATACCATCAACCATATAGTTATCGATCTGGAATCCGCGGGAATAATAAAGAGCACGATCGGAATCCGCCTGGCTTTTGCTGATCCCCAGCGTGTTTTCCATCACTTCGCCCAGCGTTTGTAACTGCTGATCTTCCATCCGCTGCTGACTAACAATAGTGACCGACTGAGGAATATCACGTTGAGTCATCTGCATTTTGGTACCCGCAGAGGTAGACGTTACGCTGTAATCATTTTCGTCATCAACTGGAGTAGTGGCGGAACCCTCAACAATCACCGTTTCTTCAGTGGCTGGTGCAGCAAAAGCGGCGGAAGGTAAGAGTGCCAGTGCTATGCAACCGGCAAGTAGTGACGGTTTGGAGGTGGTTTGATGTTGATTATCCCTGTTAAATTGTCTCGAAAGCATTTGAAATCTCTTGGTTTATGTTGTCGTCAGGCTCATGCAGGAGGAGGATGATGAGCGGTTATATATAGTGTGCGAATAATTTTGCATGTAAATGCAAATGAGAAATATACGCATTCATATTTGGCGTGTAAACCAAACAGAGAATGTCTTTTCAGCGAATTCGCAGGCAGAAATGGGAATAATGACGATATATACGGCAGCAAAACGATTTTTTGCTTAAGAAATCGTGAGTTAAGGTTGAAAGAGCAGGTTTAACTCGACCATACTCTATACTCGCAGTGTGGCGCGGCGTAGCATGGCGCAACGCATGGCTATTTGAAAAAGGAAAATGTCGTGGCAGAAGAAACTATATTCAGCAAAATTATTCGTCGTGAGATCCCCTCCGATATCGTCTACCAGGATGATCTGGTAACGGCGTTTCGCGATATTTCGCCGCAAGCGCCAACGCATATTCTGATCATTCCAAATATCCTTATTCCAACTGTGAACGACGTGTCTGCTGAGCATGAGCAGGCGCTGGGACGCATGATCACCGTAGCGGCAAAAATTGCTGAGCAAGAAGGTATTGCCGAAGATGGCTATCGTCTGATCATGAACACCAACCGCCACGGCGGACAAGAGGTTTACCACATCCATATGCACTTGTTGGGTGGCCGTCCGCTGGGACCAATGCTGGCGCATAAAGGTCTGTAACGATGAGAAAAGGATGCTTTGGGCTGGTGTCTCTGGCGTTGTTAGTGCTGGTGGGCTGTCGTTCACATCCGGAAATTCCGGTGAATGATGAGCAATCGCTGGTGATGGAGTCATCTTTATTGGCTGCGGGCATCAGTGCAGAAAAGCCCGTCCTTTCGACGTCTGATATTCAACCTTCAGCATCCTCAACGCTTTATAACGAAAGGCAAGAACCCGTTACCGTTCATTATCGTTTTTACTGGTATGACGCCAGAGGACTTGAGATGCATCCTCTGGAAACGCCACGCAGCGTTACCATTCCCGCACATTCGGCGGTAACGCTATACGGCAGCGCCAATTTTCTGGGGGCGCACAAAGTCAGACTTTATCTATATTTGTAAGGGGTGAATCTTGATGATAAAAATGAGTCGCTATGCTTTGATTGCCGCGCTGGCGATGTTTCTCGCCGGGTGTGTGGGGCAACGTGAACCTGCACCGGTAGAAGAAGTGAAACCAGCGCCGGAACAACCTGCCGAGCCACAACAGCCTGTGCCCACGGTGCCATCGGTGCCGACGATCCCGCAGCAGCCAGGGCCAATTGAGCATGAAGATCAAACCGCACCGCCTGCGCCGCATATTCGCCATTATGACTGGAATGGCGCAATGCAGCCGATGGTCAGTAAAATGCTTGGGGCTGACGGGGTGACTGCGGGTAGCGTCCTGCTGGTTGATAGTGTTAACAACCGTACTAACGGTTCGCTGAATGCCGCAGAAGCGACCGAAACGCTGCGCAATGCACTGGCTAATAACGGTAAATTTACCCTGGTTTCCGCCCAGCAACTGTCGATGGCTAAGCAACAGTTAGGTTTGTCGCCGCAGGACAGTTTAGGTACCCGTAGTAAAGCCATAGGCATTGCCCGCAATGTCGGCGCTCATTACGTGCTGTACTCCAGCGCCTCTGGCAACGTTAACGCTCCGACCCTACAAATGCAGCTGATGCTGGTGCAGACGGGTGAAATTATCTGGTCAGGTAAAGGTGCCGTTTCGCAGCAATAATCCCATCACGCGCGACGAATTGCTGTCGCGCTTTTTTCCGCAATTTCATCCCGTCACGACGTTTAATAGTGGGCTTAGTGGCGGGAGTTTTCTCATTGAACATCAGGGCCAGCGTTTTGTTGTGCGTCAGCCGCATGATCCTGATGCGCCGCGATCCGCATTTTTGCGCCAATATCGAGTTTTATCACAATTACCCGCATGCATTGCACCGAAGCCGCATTTATATCTCCGTGACTGGATGGTGGTCGACTATCTGCCCGGCGAGGTAAAAACGTATTTGCCGGATACCAACGAACTGGCAGGCTTGCTGTATTATCTACATCAACAACCGCGTTTTGGCTGGCGAATAACGCTGTTGCCGTTACTGGAACTGTACTGGCAGCAAAGCGATCCGGCGCGGCGGACAGTGGGTTGGCTGCGAAGGTTAAAACGTCTGCGCAAAGCGCGGGAACCACGGCCTTTACGCTTAAGTCCATTGCATATGGATGTCCACGCCGGAAATTTAGTGCATAGCGCGTCAGGGTTAAAACTCATCGACTGGGAGTATGCCGGAGATGGTGATATCGCGCTGGAACTGGCGGCGGTGTGGGTGGAAAATACTGACCAGCACCGGCAATTGGTCAATGACTATGCCACTCGCGCGAAGATTTATCCGGCGCAATTATGGCGTCAGGTCAGGCGATGGTTTCCCTGGCTGCTGATGCTCAAAGCAGGGTGGTTTGAGTACCGCTGGCGACAAACCGGCGATCAACAATTTATCAGGCTGGCCGATGACACCTGGCGGCAGCTATTAATAAAACAATAAGGAGAGCAGTGTGGGTCCAGTAATGTTGGATGTCGAAGGTTACGAACTGGACGCGGAAGAGCGTGAAATACTGGCGCATCCGCTGGTGGGAGGGCTGATTCTCTTTACGCGTAACTATCATGATCCTGCCCAGTTACGTGAACTGGTGCGCCAGATCCGCGCAGCTTCGCGCAATCATCTGGTGGTGGCGGTGGATCAGGAAGGTGGACGCGTGCAGCGTTTTCGTGAAGGTTTTACCCGCTTGCCAGCGGCACAATCATTTGCTGCGCTGTTGGGAATGGAAGAAGGCGGAAAACTGGCGCAAGAGGCAGGTTGGTTGATGGCCAGCGAAATGATTGCTATGGATATTGATATCAGCTTTGCGCCAGTGCTGGACGTCGGGCATATCAGCGCGGCGATTGGTGAGCGTTCTTATCATGCCGATCCCGAAAAAGCCCTGGCAATTGCCAGCCGGTTTATTGATGGTATGCATGAAGCCGGAATGAAAACTACCGGGAAACACTTCCCAGGACACGGTGCAGTAACGGCAGACTCACACAAAGAAACACCGTGTGACCCACGTCCGCAAGCGGAGATTCGCGCTAAAGATATGTCGGTCTTCAGTTCCTTAATCCGCGAAAATAAACTCGACGCCATTATGCCTGCGCATGTGATCTACAGTGATGTCGATCCGCGTCCTGCGAGCGGTTCTCCCTATTGGCTGAAAACCGTTTTGCGTCAGGAACTGGGTTTTGATGGCGTGATTTTCTCTGACGATTTATCGATGGAAGGAGCCGCGATTATGGGCAGTTATGCCGAACGCGGGCAGGCATCACTGGACGCGGGTTGCGATATGATCCTGGTCTGCAATAATCGTAAAGGGGCCGTCAGCGTGTTAGATAATCTGTCACCGATCAAGGCAGAACGTGTTACACGTTTGTATCATAAAGGTTCATTTTCGCGACAGGAACTGATGGACTCGGCTCGCTGGAAAGAGATCAGCGCCCGTCTGAATCAGTTACATGAACGCTGGCAGGAAGAGAAAGCAGGTCACTAACCCTGGCTTATGTGAGGAAGCGATGATTATCTATTTACACGGTTTTGACTCTAACAGTCCGGGTAACCACGAGAAAGTCTTACAATTGCAGTTTATTGACCCGGATGTACGCTTGATAAGCTACAGTACGCGGCATCCGAAACATGATATGCAGCATCTGCTCAAAGAAGTGGACAAAATGCTGCAACTAAACGTCGATGAGCGTCCGCTGATATGCGGCGTTGGTCTGGGCGGATACTGGGCGGAGCGAATTGGTTTTCTTTGCGATATCCGCCAGGTGATCTTCAATCCTAATTTGTTCCCTTATGAGAACATGGAAGGCAAGATTGATCGCCCGGAAGAGTATGCCGATATTGCCACTAAGTGTGTGACCAACTTCCGCGAGAAGAATCGCGATCGTTGTCTGGTGATTTTGTCGCGTAACGATGAAGCGCTTAACAGCCAGCGGACATCTGAAGAGTTGCATCATTATTACGAGATTGTCTGGGACGAAGAGCAGACGCACAAATTCAAGAATATCTCCCCGCATTTGCAGCGCATTAAAGCGTTCAAAACCCTCGGTTAAATGCCCTCGTCGCATCAGGTAACCTTGCTGATACCTGATGCGTTCCAGATTCTGTAAATTCTGTAGGTCGGATAAGGCGTTCACGCCGCATCCGACACTGGCAATGTGCCTGATGCGACGCCGTTCGCGTCTTATCAGGCCTACCAAACGCCCTCCATATACGTCTCACCCTCCTGGGTTCGTTTAAATAATAAACAATAAGCTGTATTTTTTGATCTCATCCGGCAAATCAGCCTATCTTTTCAGCAACAAAACTTGATTAACATCAATTTTGGTATGACCAATGCACCATTCATGTTATTCTCAATAACGAAGAACATTTTCATTGCTGTAACCTGTTGTTAATTAAGAGCTATGCTAATAACCATTAGTTAACAATTGGTTAATAAATTTAAGGGGGTCACGTTGACTACGCCATTGAAAAAAATTGTGATTGTCGGCGGCGGTGCTGGTGGGCTGGAAATGGCGACACAGCTGGGACATAAGCTGGGACGCAAGAAAAAAGCCAAAATTACGCTGGTCGATCGTAACCACAGCCACTTGTGGAAACCGCTGCTGCACGAAGTGGCGACTGGCTCGCTTGATGAAGGCGTCGATGCGTTGAGCTATCTGGCCCATGCGCGCAATCATGGTTTCCAGTTCCAGCTGGGTTCCGTCATTGATATTGATCGTGAAGCGAAAACAATCACTATTGCAGAACTGCGCGACGAGAAAGGTGAACTGCTGGTTCCGGAACGTAAAATCGCCTATGACACCCTGGTAATGGCGTTGGGCAGCACCTCTAACGATTTCAATACGCCAGGAGTCAAAGAGAACTGCATTTTCCTCGATAACCCGCATCAGGCGCGTCGTTTCCACCAGGAGATGCTGAATCTGTTCCTGAAATACTCCGCCAACCTGGGCGCCAATGGTAAAGTGAACATTGCGATTGTCGGCGGCGGCGCGACGGGTGTAGAACTCTCCGCAGAATTGCACAACGCGGTCAAGCAACTGCACAGCTACGGTTATAAAGGTCTGACCAACGAAGCCCTGAACGTAACGCTGGTAGAAGCGGGCGAACGTATTTTGCCTGCGTTGCCGCCACGTATTTCTGCTGCGGCCCACAATGAGTTAACGAAACTTGGCGTTCGCGTGCTGACGCAAACCATGGTCACCAGTGCTGATGAAGGCGGCCTGCACACTAAAGATGGCGAATATATTGAGGCTGATCTGATGGTGTGGGCAGCCGGGATCAAAGCGCCAGACTTCCTGAAAGATATCGGTGGTCTTGAAACCAACCGTATCAACCAGCTGGTGGTGGAACCGACGCTGCAAACCACTCGCGATCCAGACATATACGCTATTGGCGACTGCGCGTCATGCCCGCGTCCGGAAGGGGGCTTTGTTCCGCCGCGTGCGCAGGCCGCACACCAGATGGCAACCTGCGCAATGAACAACATTCTGGCGCAGATGAACGGTAAGCCGCTGAAAAATTATCAGTATAAAGATCACGGTTCTCTGGTATCGCTGTCGAACTTCTCCACCGTCGGTAGCCTGATGGGTAACCTGACGCGCGGCTCAATGATGATTGAAGGGCGAATTGCGCGCTTTGTATACATCTCGCTATACAGAATGCATCAGATTGCGCTGCATGGTTACTTTAAAACCGGATTAATGATGCTGGTGGGGAGTATTAACCGCGTTATCCGTCCACGTTTGAAGTTGCATTAATCGGCTTGTACTGGCGGATGCGGCGTAAACGCCTTATCCGCCCTGGACAAATGGTACGAGCGGTAGGCCTGATAAGACGCGTTAAGCGTCGCATCAGGCATTCCTTCAGACTCCTCCGAATCCCTAAGTATTTCCAGCCATTCCCGCGCTTTTCATCTTCTGTCTGATAGCTGCTTTTCTCCTTCACTTGCATGATTGGCATAACAGCAAAGAAGGAGGTGTTCCCGTGAATAAATCAATGTTGGCGGGTATGGGGATTGGTGTCGCAGCTGCGTTGGGCGTAGCGGCAGTGGCCAGTCTGAACGTGTTTGAACGTGGCCCGCAATACGCTCAGGTTGTTTCTGCAACCCCAATCAAGGAAACGGTTAAAACACCGCGTCAGGAGTGTCGCAACGTCACAGTGACCCATCGTCGACCGGTGCAGGATGAAAATCGCATTACCGGGTCGGTGCTCGGCGCTGTTGCTGGCGGCGTGATAGGGCATCAGTTTGGCGGTGGTCGCGGTAAAGATGTCGCCACTGTTGTGGGGGCGCTGGGAGGTGGCTATGCCGGTAACCAGATCCAGGGCTCTCTCCAGGAAAGCGATACTTACACGACTACGCAACAGCGTTGTAAAACGGTGTATGACAAGTCAGAAAAAATGCTCGGTTATGATGTGACCTATAAGATTGGCGATCAGCAGGGCAAAATCCGCATGGACCGCGATCCGGGTACGCAGATCCCGTTAGATGGCAACGGGCAACTGATTTTGAATAACAAAGTATAACAAGGCTGTATTCTGCAATTTAGCCCCCCATTCGCTCAGGCTGAGGGGCTTTTTTTTGCGCCTTATTTCACCAGTTCGGGCCATAAACGCAAAGTCGTTCGGGCAATCTGCATCAGTTTTTCCAGCGATGCACCTTCGCGTGCGCTGATCGACATCCCCTGAATAATACAATTAAGGAATTCAGCCAGATGCGTCACATCACAGTGGGTCGGGATTTCCCCGCGCGCTTGTCGTTGACATAAAAACTGCTGCAAAGTGCGCTCTTGCATCGCATGGCGTGATTTCAGCGTATTGGCGATATCTCCGGAATCCGGGGAGAGGGTGGTGCAGTTGTTGATCATAAAGCAGCCAGCCGGGGTGTCTTTGCTGGTAAAGCAGTTGGCGATGGCAGCAAAATAGTCAGCCAACGCAGACTCCACGCTTTTCTCTTTACAAAACAGCTGTGCTTCATGCTTCGCGGCAAAACGATCGATATAGCGGTCGAGTACGGCGCGGAATAACCCCTCTTTGTTGGTGAATTCCGCGTATAGCGTGGGCGCTTTGGCTCCGGTCGCTTCGACGAGGTCCGCAAGAGAAGTCGCTTCATAACCGTGCTGCCAGAACAATTTCATGGCCTTATCAAGCGCGGCATCCCTGTCGAACACTTTTGGGCGGCCACGGCTTTTTTTTACACATTGTGTTGAGTCAGTTGCCATGATGCCGTTGTACCTGGTGACTGTGAATGAAAGGTTATTATAAAAATAATCACCTCCGTTCACCAGTCCACAAACCATAAAAATAATTTCTTTCTATTTAACTGAAATTTAAAGATTTTTAAATTAATTAATGATTGTTATAAAAAATATCTTGTATGTGATCCAGATCACATCTATCATTTAGTTATCGATCGTTAAGTAATTGCTTGCGACGTCATTCATCTGCATAAGGCCACTATTATGAAAAACGTAAAAACCCTCATCGCTGCGGCGATTTTAAGCTCAATGTCATTTGCCAGCTTTGCGGCTGTCGAAGTTCAGTCAACGCCAGAAGGCCAACAAAAAGTCGGTACTATCAGTGCTAACGCGGGGACAAATCTGGGATCGCTGGAAGAGCAGCTGGCGCAAAAAGCGGATGAGATGGGCGCAAAATCTTTCCGTATTACTTCTGTAACCGGTCCGAATACCCTCCATGGAACAGCAGTAATTTTTAAATAAGCATTAACCCTCATTAATGCCTGCTACTGCTGATTTTTTTCCCCGCGACATGCCGTGTCGCGGGGATTTTTTTATCCAGGATTTACAAAGTTTGTGGGCTCACTTGATGACGGCGGACATCCACCGGCATCCCGGAACGGACATCCATCACATGCTGCATCACTTCAGCGTCAGTTTGCGCTGCATCTTTAAATGATTGCATTGCGCTATTCAGTGTAATTGGCAGCAGCTGTGGATCGTCATCAATCTTCTCTGACAGCGGTTGATGTACTTCAACCAGACGCGCACCGTTTGGTTCGGCAGAGACTTTAATCGGGGTGTTGATGATATTCACTTTGGTACCTGGGGTGACCTGGCTAAAGAGTGTTTTGATATCGTCATCCCGCAGACGAATACAGCCAGAACTTACCCGCATGCCAATGCCGAAATCGGCGTTCGTACCGTGAAGCAAATAAACACCGCCATAGGCCGCCAGACGAATCGCATGATGGCCCATTGGGTTATCCGGTCCAGCCGGAACTACCGCAGGCAACTCAATTCCCTGTGCCTTATACCGCGCGCGAATGTTTGCCGTTGGCGTCCAGGTTGGGTTTGCACGCTTGTCAGAAACGGTGGTCACCATTGTCGGTGTCAGCGTGTCACCACCCAACTGACCAATGCCGATGGGATACACGGTTACCGAATTTTTACCCGGCGGGTAGTAATAGAGACGCAGTTCCGCAATATTGATCACAATGCCTTCGCGCGGCGCATCTGGAAGTAGGGTTTGCAACGGGATCGTTAACACGCTACCCGCGCGCGGCACGTAAGGATCAACGCCGGGGTTAGCCTGTAACAGAGCGAGAAAGCCGACATTATATTTTTTGGCGATGGCTTCCAGAGAACCACCGTCATTTTCCACCACATGAAATTTGTTTTCGCCAACCAGACGACTGCCTGCTGGCGGCAGCGGCCAGGTGTTGGCTTTTACCGGTAGCGCCAGCGCCACGGCAGCGGCGAACGTAAAAAACGTTAGCCAGCGAGAAAAACGCGTGTTGATCATCACCAAAAATCCATAATAAATATAAGGTTATTGTAATAAAAAGATAAGTATGAATTATGGATGGTGACAGTGTCGGATAGTGCAGGGAAGTGCAAATAATTTGTAAATGTTGGATATGGGGGCGCAGAAACGCCCCCGATTTACCATTAAGCGATCGCGTTCTCTTCCAGTTCACGCATAAACTGGCGAATCCATTCGATACGCGTTTTCCGCTCGCTCAAATCCTGAATAAACTTCAGGCGCGTCGGGCCATCGAGGCGATAATGCTGTGGCTGTTTTTGCAGCAAACCAATCAACCAGGCCGGATTAACGTGATTCTTCTCGGCAAATTCGATCACCCCACCTT
Source organism: Escherichia sp. MOD1-EC5189 (assembly GCF_002966045.1). Lineage (NCBI taxonomy): Bacteria > Pseudomonadati > Pseudomonadota > Gammaproteobacteria > Enterobacterales > Enterobacteriaceae > Escherichia > Escherichia sp. MOD1-EC5189. The sequence continues at coordinate 238,347 of NZ_PTRX01000002.1, forward strand.
TCTCATTACCTTCCAGCTTCCTGATCCCCAGTTTCTGCGCTTGCTGGCGCAGACGGGCAATATCCAGCAGGGTACGCGCCGGATCCGGCAGCAGGCCGAAGCGATCGATAAGCTCGACTTTGATCTCTTCCAGTTCGTTTTCCGTTTTGGCGCTGGCAATACGTTTATAGAACGACAAACGCGTATTCACGTCAGGAATGAAATCATCTGGTAATAGCGACGGCATCCGCAGCTCGACTTCTGTTTGCTGACTGGTGAGATCTTCCAGCGACGGCTCGCGTCCGGCTTTCAGCGCATCGACGGCGTTTTCCAGCAACTCCATATACAGCGAGAAACCGATAGTTTCCATTGAGCCGCTTTGTTCTTCGCCAAGCAGTTCACCTGCGCCGCGGATCTCCAGATCGTGCGTTGCCAGCGCAAAACCTGCACCGAGATCTTCCAGCGAGGCAATCGCTTCAAGACGTTTTTGC
>NZ_PTRX01000030.1:0-54229 GCF_002966045.1 Escherichia sp. MOD1-EC5189
TGTTTTTGTCATGTGAGTCACCTCTGACTGAGAGTTTACTCACTTAGCCGCGTGTCCACTATTGCTGGGTAAGATCACTGTTATCGCAAGGGGCCACACAGCGTGTGTTGGACGCGACTCAGCTTTACCTTGGTGAGATTGGTTATTCACCACTGTTAACGGCCGAAGAAGAAGTTTATTTTGCGCGTCGCGCACTGCGAGGAGATGTTGCCTCCCGCCGCCGGATGATCGAGAGTAACTTGCGTCTGGTGGTAAAAATTGCCCGCCGTTATGGCAATCGTGGTCTGGCTTTGCTGGATCTTATCGAAGAGGGCAACCTGGGGCTGATCCGCGCGGTAGAGAAGTTTGACCCGGAACGTGGTTTCCGCTTCTCAACATACGCAACCTGGTGGATTCGCCAGACGATCGAACGGGCGATTATGAACCAAACCCGTACTATTCGTTTGCCGATTCACATCGTAAAGGAGCTGAACGTTTACCTGCGAACCGCACGCGAGTTGTCCCATAAACTGGACCACGAACCAAGTGCGGAAGAGATCGCAGAGCAGCTGGATAAGCCAGTTGATGACGTCAGCCGTATGCTTCGTCTTAACGAGCGCATTACCTCGGTAGACACCCCGCTGGGTGGAGATTCCGAAAAAGCGTTGCTGGACATCCTGGCCGATGAAAAAGAAAACGGCCCGGAAGATACCACGCAAGATGACGATATGAAACAAAGCATCGTCAAATGGCTGTTCGAACTGAACGCCAAACAGCGTGAAGTGCTGGCACGTCGATTCGGTTTGCTGGGGTACGAAGCGGCAACACTGGAAGATGTAGGTCGTGAAATTGGCCTCACCCGTGAACGTGTTCGCCAGATTCAGGTTGAAGGCCTGCGCCGTTTGCGCGAAATCCTGCAAACGCAGGGGCTGAATATCGAAGCGCTGTTCCGCGAATAAGTAAGCATCTGTCAGAAAGGCCAGTCTCTTATGAGGCTGGCTTTTTTCTTTTGTATGGGGAGTTGGTGTGTTTCGTCGCCTGGATAAGACACGTCAGCGTCCCATCCGGCAATCAACATCCTATTTGCTCATCATCTTGCGCACCAGCTGCATAAACAGCTCCTGCTCTTCTCCACTCAAACGCCCCAAAAATTCCTCATCCACACTGTCACCAATCGGTATCGCCGCAGCAAGTACCTTTTCTCCTTCGGCAGTCAGCCAGACAAAGCGTCGCCGCTTATCAGCGGTGTCATGTTCTCGTCTGACTAAGCCACGATTTTCCATTCGTGCCAGCATTTCTGCCAGCGTTGCTTTGGTGCTGACGGCTGCTTCCATCAGTGCCACCTGTTCGATGCCTGGCTTATCAGCAATGGCGCGCATCACCGCGTACTGTGGTTTGGTCAGGTCAGGTAACTCGTGCTGCCAGCGGGCCGTATGCTGCTGAAAAAGCTGTCGTAACTGATGGAACGCTTTATTTCGTAACGCCATGTAAACTCCGGGCTAATTCTCTGTCGCTATCATAGCGGTTTTTCAGTGACGAAGAAGATGTTGTTACTTTTCAATCCTTGCCGCTGTGGAAATGAAGGAGTATGTTAATAATAACGTTCGTATACGAACAATTAAGAGAGTAAGCAATGAAACTGATCGTCGGGATGACAGGGGCTACCGGTGCGCCTCTTGGTGTGGCATTACTGCAAGCGCTGCGGGAGAGGCCGAATGTCGAGACTCATCTGGTGATGTCGAAGTGGGCGAAAACCACTATTGAACTGGAAACGCCTTACAGCGCTCGCGATGTTGCCGCCCTCGCTGACTTCAGCCATAACCCGGCGGATCAGGCTGCGACCATCTCTTCCGGCTCCTTTCGTACCGACGGCATGATCGTTATTCCATGCAGTATGAAAACGCTCGCCGGTATCCGCGCTGGTTACGCCGATGGTCTCGTAGGGCGCGCGGCGGACGTCGTGCTCAAAGAAGGCCGCAAACTGGTGCTGGTGCCGCGTGAAATGCCGCTTAGCACCATCCATCTCGAAAATATGCTCGCACTTTCGCGCATGGGCGTGGCGATGGTGCCGCCGATGCCTGCCTTTTATAACCATCCCGAAACGGTAGATGACATTGTCCACCACGTGGTAGCCCGCGTGCTGGATCAATTTGGCCTCGAACATCCTCACGCCAGGCGCTGGCAAGGGTTGCCGCAGGCCCGGAATTTTTCTCAGGAGAATGAATAATGGCATTTGATGATTTACGCAGCTTCTTACAGGCGCTTGATGACCACGGCCAGTTACTGAAAATCAGCGAAGAGGTGAACGCGGAACCGGATCTGGCAGCCGCTGCCAACGCCACCGGGCGTATCGGCGACGGCGCGCCCGCGCTGTGGTTTGATAATATTCGCGGCTTTATCGATGCCCGCGTTGCAATGAACACCATCGGTTCCTGGCAGAACCACGCAATTTCTCTCGGTCTGCCGCCAAACACCCCGGTTAAAAAACAGATTGATGAGTTTATCCGCCGCTGGGATAACTTCCCGATAGCCCCGGAGCGCCGTGCGAATCCTGCCTGGGCGCAGAACACCGTCGATGGCGACGAGATCAATTTGTTCAATATCCTGCCGCTGTTTCGTTTAAACGATGGCGATGGCGGTTTCTATCTCGACAAAGCGTGCGTGGTTTCCCGCGATCCGCTCGATCCGGATAACTTCGGCAAGCAGAACGTCGGCATCTATCGTATGGAAGTGAAGGGTAAGCGTAAGCTCGGCCTGCAACCGGTGCCGATGCACGATATCGCCCTGCATCTGCATAAAGCGGAAGAACGTGGTGAAGATTTGCCAATTGCCATCACGCTGGGTAACGATCCGATCATCACACTGATGGGCGCCACCCCGCTGAAATATGATCAATCGGAGTACGAAATGGCGGGCGCGCTACGCGAAAGCCCGTACCCGATCGCCACCGCCCCGCTGACCGGTTTTGATGTGCCGTGGGGTTCAGAAGTGATCCTCGAAGGGGTTATCGAAAGCCGCAAACGTGAAATCGAAGGGCCGTTCGGTGAGTTTACCGGGCACTACTCCGGCGGGCGCAACATGACCGTAGTGCGCATCGATAAAGTCTCTTACCGCACCAAACCGATTTTTGAATCGCTCTATCTCGGTATGCCGTGGACCGAAATCGACTACCTGATGGGGCCAGCCACCTGTGTGCCGCTTTACCAGCAGTTGAAAGCCGAGTTCCCGGAAGTGCAGGCGGTGAACGCTATGTACACCCACGGCCTGCTGGCGATTATCTCCACCAAAAAACGCTATGGCGGCTTTGCCCGCGCAGTGGGCCTGCGTGCGATGACCACGCCGCACGGTCTGGGTTATGTGAAGATGGTGATTATGGTCGATGAAGACGTTGACCCGTTCAACCTGCCGCAGGTGATGTGGGCGCTCTCGTCGAAAGTGAACCCGGCAGGGGATCTGGTGCAGTTGCCGAATATGTCAGTACTGGAACTCGACCCTGGCTCAAGCCCGGCGGGGATCACCGACAAGCTGATTATCGACGCCACTACGCCTGTCGCCCCGGACAACCGTGGTCACTACAGCCAGCCGGTGGTGGACTTACCGGAAACCAAAGCCTGGGCTGAAAAACTGACCGCTATGCTGGCCGCACGTAAATAAGGAGAACAAGATGATTTGTCCACGTTGTGCCGATGAACAGATTGAAGTGATGGCGAAATCGCCGGTAAAAGATGTCTGGACGGTCTACCAGTGCCAGCATTGCCTTTATACCTGGCGCGATACTGAACCGCTACGCCGCACCAGCCGCGAACATTACCCGCAAGCGTTCCGTATGACGCAGAAAGATATTGATGACGCGCCGATGGTGCCGAGCATCCCGCCGCTGCTGGCGGAAGGTAAGCGCTAAATAAAAGGTCCGATGCCCATCGGACCTTTTTATTAAGGTCAAATTACCGCCCATACGCACCAGGTAATTAAGAATCCGGTAAAACCGAGAATGGTCGTTAACACTGTCCAGGTTTTCAGACCGTCTGCTACCGACAACCCCAGATATTTGGTCACAATCCAGAACCCTGAGTCATTAATATGTGACGCGCCAAGCCCACCAAAGCAGGCTGCCAGCGTCACCAATACGCACTGAATCGGATTCAATCCCATCACCGCTTCTGAGAGTAACCCGCCGGTTGTCAGGATTGCTACGGTTGCTGACCCCTGCGATGCACGCAGCGCCAGTGAAATAATAAATGCGGCTGGTAACAGAGGCAGGTCAATCATTTGTAGCATGTTGGCAAGGGCTTTGCCGACGCCCGATTCCACCAGCACTTTGCCAAATACCCCTCCAGCACCAGTAACCAAAATCACTACCGCCGCAGTGGGAAGGGCTGAGCCCATAATGTCGCTGGTGTGTTGTAAGCTCCAGCCGCGACGTAAAGCCAATAACCAGAATGCCAGCACCAGCGCAATCATTAGAGCTACCATTGGTGAGCCGATCAGCTGTAGCGTACCAAGCAGGGGATGCGAAGGCGGCATCAGTGTTGCGGAAACCGTACCCGCCATGATAATCGCGATAGGAATAACAATTAGCGAGGTGACCAGCGCGACGCCCGGTGGATTTATTTTATCGCTTAATTTTGTCGCGCCTTCCTCACTGGCCGGAGCCAGTTGCATCTGTTCCAGTACTTCCACCGACATCGCATATTGGCGCTTATTGATTATTTTCGCTGCAAAGTAGCCAACAATCCCTACGGGAATAGAAATCGCAATACCGATGATGGTTAGCCAGCCGATGTCTGCGTGGAGTAACCCCGCTGCGGCGACAGGGCCTGGATGCGGCGGTACCGCCACATGAACAGTTAGCATGATTCCAGCGACAGGCAGGCCAAATTTGAGTGGCGATATTTTGGCAACCTTGGCAAAACCGTAAATGATTGGCGCAAGAATAATAAAGCCGACATCAAAGAAGACGGGAATACCGAGGAAGAACGCTGCCAGAGTCAGCGCAGCGATAGTTCGTTTGTCACCTAACTTGCGACTGAAATAATTAGCCAGTGACTCTGCACCACCAGAGTGTTCGATCATACGCCCCAGCATAGCGCCCAGACCAATAATAATAGTGACGGAACCAAGCACACCGCCCATCCCGGCGATCATCACTTTACCCACTTCGCCCGCCGGTATACCCGCCGCAAGTGCGACTAACAGGCTGACGAGGAGCAGAGCAACGAATGGTTGAACCTTTGCCTTGATGACCAGCAGCAACAGCATGATTACGCCAGCTAACGCAATGCATAACAAAGTAATTGTGGACATGGGAAACCCTGTCTGAAAGTTATAGTTAACCTACCCCATCCGTAGATGGGGGGATGTATGGGTACGTTGTAATTAGGGATTGAGCGAATTAGCGCCAGGCGTCAAACCAGCCAAGCCCTTCTTCGGTGAGGCCACGAGGTTTGTATTCACAACCGATCCAGCCCTGATATCCCACTTCATCGAACAGGCGGAACAGCCACGGATAGTTGATTTCTCCATCGTCCGGTTCATGTCGATCAGGTAGTCCGGCAATTTGTATGTGCGCATATTTCCCGGCGTAGTCGCGGATTAAATGTGTCAGGTTGCCATCTACTTTTTGCGCATGGAAAGTATCTAGTTGAATAAACACGTTATCTCGCGCAACCTCTTCAACAATAGCCAGTGCCTGATACTGGCTGGAGAAGAGATAATGAGGCTTAACGCCGGGGCTGAGTGCTTCAACCAATATTCGCTTGCCGTGTGGCGCAAAGCGGTCGGCAGCGTAGCGGAGATTATCAATAAATACTGCCCGGTACCGTTCAGCATCTTCGCCAGCGGGCACGACGCCTGCCATCACATGGACTTGTTCACAATTGAGCGCCAATGCATATTCCAGTGCCAGGTCGATGTCTGCGCGTGCTTCGTGCTCACGTCCTGGAAGGGCGGATAATCCCCATTCTCCCGCATTAATATCTCCGGGAGCGGTATTGAACAGCGCCAGTGTCAGATGGTTTTGCACCAGTTGCTTTTGGATTTGCAGGGGGGAGTAGTCATAGGGAAACAGAAATTCCACAGCATCGAACCCGGCTTTTCGCGCTGCGGCGAAGCGTTCAATAAAAGGCACTTCGGTGAACATCATGGATAAATTAGCTGCAAAACGAGGCATTGCATTAACTCCTTAATTCCGCAATTTCACCTGCGGTCAGATAACGGATCGGGCGGTCACCGAGAATAAAAATCAGCTTTGCCGTTTCCTCCAGCTCTTCCATATTGTTGGCGGCTTCTTGCAGGCTTTCACCGCAAACCACTGGGCCATGATTTGCCAGTAAAAAAGCCTGATTGTCTGCTGCCAGTTCCGCCAGATCCTGTGCGATACGTTTATCGCCCGGTCGGTAATAGGGCACCAGCGGGACATTACCCATCCGCATCACCACGTATGGTGTGAACGGCCGAATAACGTTATTGCTGTCCAGCCCTTCCAGGCAGGAAAGCGCCGTCGACCACGTACTGTGCAAATGCACTACCGCTTTACAGCGCGGATTGTTGCGATACAGCGCCAGATGAAAGAGCACCTCTTTCGAGGGTTTGTCACCACTTAACCATTCGCCATCCACGGCGACTTTGGAAAGCCGCTGCGGATCGAGATTGCCCAGGCATGAACCTGTCGGTGTCGCCAGTAAATTCCCGTCAGGTAAAAGCAGCGACAGATTGCCAGCCGAACCGGTTGCATAGCCGCGCTGAAAGAATGAACTGGCAATCCGCGTCATCTCCTCTCGCAAAGACTGCTCTACTTTTGCGAAATCGCTCATGATAAAAACTCTCTTTGGGCTCGTGAAAAAAAGGCTTCATCACCGAAGTTGCCAGATTTAAGGGCGAGTGAGACAGGCTTATCCAGTGCGTTTACCCACGGCACTCCGGGGGAAATGGTTGGGCCAATATGAAACCCTTTTATTCCCAGGCTCTGTGTGACTACGCCGGAGGTCTCACCGCCTGCGACAATAAAGCGTGTCACGCCTTCCGCTGCTAACTGCGCCGCTAGTTGAGAAAACAGTGTTTCTACTGCCTGACTGGCTTTTTGTGCACCGTATTGCTGTTGAATTGCTGCCAATGCGTCAGTGCTGGCGGTGGCAAAAACCAGTGGAGCAAGTACACTTTCCTGGCCCAGAACCCACTCTGCCAGCTCGTGTGCATAAGCGGCCAGAGTTTCGGTTGAGAGGCAGCGTGCCACATCAACTTCACGGGCTGGTGCAATTTGACGGTAATGTGCCACCTGGCGGTTGGTCATTTGAGAGCATGAACCGGAGAGCACTACGCCGCGCCCAGCGAGCGGACGCCCTGCTTCGCGAGCCTGGTTACCGTTTTCTTGCGGCCACTGCCGGGCCAGGCCAATCGCCAGACCAGAACCGCCCGTTACCAGTGGGGCATCGCGCAAGGCTTCCCCCTGAATTTCCAGATGGTGTTCGGTCAGCGCATCAAGCACCGCGTAGCGATAGCCCTCTTGCTGTAAGCGAGCCAGCTCTTGACGAACGGCATCCACACCTTGTTCGAAAACATGTGCCGAAACGACGCCGCAGCGCCCTGTGGATTGCGCTTCAACCAGACGGGGAAGATAGCTGTCGGTCATGGGATTTACCGGGTGATGGCGCATCCCGGATTCGGCCAGCAGTTGATTCATTACGAACAAATACCCCTGATAAACCGTACGTCCGTTGACCGGCAGGGCCGGAGAGAAGACCGTAAACGGCGTGTCGAGAGCATCCATTAATGCATCGGTAACCGGGCCGATATTACCTTTCGCCGTACTGTCGAAAGTAGAGCAGTATTTGAAATAGATCTGTTTGCAACCTTGCTGTTGCAACCAGCTCAGAGCCGCCAGCGATTGCTGTGTGGCTTCAACCACCGGACAGGAACGCGTTTTCAGGCTGATCACCAGTGCGTCGATTGCTTCCGGCATTTTACCTGTTGGAACACCGTTAATTTGTACCGTTGGTAGACCGTTTTCCACCAGAAAACTGGCGATATCCGTCGCGCCGGTAAAATCATCAGCGATAACGCCAATCTTGATCATGATTTTGCTCCCGGTAGAGTGATGCCAGAGAAAATCTTGATAACTGCGCTATCGTCTTCTTTCCCGTAACCCGCGTTACTGGCGCTGGTGAACATATTCAATGCTGTTGAGGCCAATGGCAGCGGGAAGTGCAGGGCTTTGGCTGTATCGGCAACCAGACCAAGATCCTTAACAAAAATATCGACGGCTGAATGCGGGGTGTAATCGCCATCCACCACATGACGCATCCGGTTTTCGAACATCCAGGAATTTCCGGCGGCATTGGTCACGACGTCATACATCACATCCAGCGGGATCCCCGCACGGGCTGCAAGTGCCATCGCTTCGGCTCCGGCAGCAATATGTACGCCCGCTAACAACTGGTGAATAATTTTTACGGTCGAACCTAGTCCCGGTTCTGCACCTATGCGATAAACTTTTCCGGCAACGGCTTCCAGCACGGGGGCCAGTCGTTCAAAGGCAATATCGCTACCGGAGGCCATGACAGTCATTTCACCGTTAGCGGCTTTTACTGCACCACCAGAAACTGGCGCATCCAGCATTTCCAGATCGAATCCAGCCAGAGCGGTAGCAATTTCTTGCGCATCAGCACTAGCGATAGTGGAAGAAACCATTACTGCCGTACCGGGTTTCAGATGTTGTGCAACGCCTGTTTCACCAAACAGCACCTGTTTAACCTGGGCCGCATTGACCACCAGCACCAGCAGAGCGTCCAGTTTTTCGGCAAACGTCGCGGCGTTATCAGAAACCCCGCAAGCACCTGCCTCTTTCAACGTAGCGCAGGCATTGCTGTTTAGGTCTGCGCCCCAGGTAGAAAGACCTGCGCGGACACATGACAGTGCTGCTCCCATTCCCATTGACCCTAAGCCAACGATACCGACATGAAACTCAGATCCCGTTTTCATCTGCTCTCCTTGTTAATTTAAGTGATATTTTGTTTGATAATGTGAATATAAGCGCTGGAAGATAACGATATGGTGAGCTGATTCACAAAAATTAACATTGTGTGTTATTTTATGTGAACTAAGCGTTAGTTGCGCCGCGCACGTTTCGCAGGCAAATAGCGTAGAATGTCAGCAGGACAAAGGAAGGAGCAAAAGTTGATACCCGTAGAGCGTCGCCAAATCATCCTTGAGATGGTAGCTGAAAAAGGCATTGTCAGTATTGCTGAACTAACGGACAGAATGAATGTGTCACATATGACCATTCGTCGGGATTTACAAAAACTGGAGCAGCAGGGAGCTGTTGTGCTGGTGTCCGGAGGCGTCCAGTCTCCGGGACGCGTGGCGCATGAACCTTCTCATCAGGTAAAAACTGCGCTGGCAATGACGCAAAAAGCGGCTATTGGCAAGCTGGCGGCAAGTCTTGTTCAGCCGGGAAGTTGTATCTATCTGGATGCGGGAACGACCACGCTAGCGATAGCACAGCATCTGATTCACATGGAGTCACTGACTGTGGTCACAAACGATTTCGTTATTGCGGACTACTTGCTCGACAACAGTAATTGCACAATTATTCACACTGGCGGCGCAGTGTGTCGGGAAAACCGTTCCTGTGTTGGGGAAGCCGCTGCGACCATGCTGCGTAGCCTGATGATTGATCAGGCTTTTATTTCTGCATCGTCATGGAGTGTGCGGGGGATCTCTACGCCAGCAGAAGATAAAGTTACGGTGAAACGGGCGATTGCCAGTGCCAGCCGCCAGCGAGTTCTGGTCTGTGATGCCACAAAATATGGCCAGGTGGCGACATGGCTGGCGTTACCATTAAGCGAGTTTGATCAGATCATTACTGACGACGGTCTGCCGGAGAGTGCCAGTCGCGCGCTGGCGAAGCTGGATCTCTCTTTGCTGGTAGCGAAAAATGAATAATGACCTGCAATAACACCGGGTTACTCATGCTTCACAGAAGAAGCATGAGACTACTTTATTTTATAAAATGACAGGCGCCCGCTTTCCGGCGAACCGGTATCAATATAAACCTGGTTGGCGAATGTCTGGATGTTATCAAACATCATATGTCCGAAGATAAAGCAGTCGGCGCCGTTTATTTCCTGTAACTCGCCTTTGAGCGATTTCAGTACGCGATCAACAGGCCAGAGTAATTCTCTCTCCGCTATTTCTTTGCCAAAGAGATATTCATTCCCCGGATAATCTGCATGCGCGATGACATATTTTATTATGTCGTTAGTGATTTCAACAATATGTGGAAGATTATGAAAACGTAGCAACAGGTCTATTGCTTCTTTTTGTTCCGTATCACTTAACTCAAAGAACCAGTCGCCACCGCTGGCAAGCCACATATTGCCATCGCCGGTCGCGAACGCATCCAATGCCATCGCTTCATGGTTGCCTTTAACCGATGTAAACCAGGGCTGGTTTAGCAGGCGCAGCACGTTAAGACTCTCCGGCCCACGATCAATATTATCGCCGACAGAAATAAGTAAGTCTGTTTCAGGACAAAAAGATAATTGGTGCAGGCGGGATTGCAATAATTGATAATCTCCATGAATGTCACCTACCACCCAGATATGGCGATAATGAGTGGTTTCAATTTTACGATAACGAATATCTGGCATTGATCGCGTTCCGTAAAAAGAATTATTCCGGCTTCTGAAACAGAATGGTGTTAATCTCGACATCAGTGATTGCGCCAGCTGCTTCTGCTTTATGTAACCAGTATAGCGCTTTGTCTTTATCCACACCGTTCTCATCAATGCCCCAGGCGTAAATGCGGCCTAAGGATATTTGGGCATGAGGTAAATCTTGTGCGGCAGCTTTTTCAAACCAGTATTTAGCCTGTTTAATATCAGCGGGTACACCATCGCCCGTTAAAAAGAGCGTACCATAATTATACTGACCAATTTTGTCGCCTTTTTCTGCCGCAAACTTAAGATATGTCGCAGCCTGGAGATAATTCTTTTCCTCGGCTGCGAGGAGCCCTAAATTAGCATGTGCAATGGGGTTTCCCTTTTGCGCCGCTTTAACGAGCCAGGATTTTGCTTTATCGATATCATGGAACTTCTCTGGACCAAACTGATAGATATTGGCACAGTTTATCTGTGCCTGAAGATTTCCCTGTCTGGCTGATTTCTCATACCAGTGAATGGCATTCTGGTAATCCGGCGGTGTGTCTTCATCTCCCTGATGATATAAAAGCCCGACATAAAATTGCGCAATGTCATCTCCCTGACTGGCTGCCAGATTAAACCAGTAAAATGCTTTATCGCGGTTTTTAACCCCCGTTACCCCTTCCTGGTAAACAATTCCCAATCCTTTTTGCGCAGATTTATCGCCGCCTTGTGCCCTTGCGATGATATTTTTCAGGTTTTCCTGTTTGTTTTTAGAATAACGTTGTTCAGCCTGGATAAGATCATCAAGCGAGGGTTCTTTGGCACAATAACCTGTAAGAGGAAAATGTAAAATTAGTAGAGTAAATAAAATTAAATTTTTCATACATTCCATGAATTAATTGTTGAGTCCTGATTTTAATTATACTCCATCTGTTATTGAGCCAATAATAATTAATAATCCCCGATGGGAAGGCCATCGGGGATTATGCCATTACAGCAAACTCTTCAAGCGATAAATCCACTCCAGCGCCTGACGCGGAGTCAGTGAATCCGGGTCGAGATTTTCCAGTGCTTCGACCGCTGGCGAGGTTTCTTCCGGTACTGACAGCAAAGACATTTGCGTACCATCCACTTGCGTAGCGGCGGCGTTCGGCGAAATGCTTTCCAGTTCACGCAGTTTTTGCCGTGCGCGCTTAATCACCTCTTTTGGCACGCCCGCCAGAGCAGCAACCGCCAGGCCGTAGCTTTTGCTCGCCGCGCCATCCTGCACACTGTGCATAAAGGCAATGGTATCGCCGTGCTCCAGCGCATCAAGATGCACGTTGGCGACGCCTTCCATTTTCTCCGGCAGTTGAGTCAGTTCAAAGTAGTGGGTAGCAAACAACGTCAACGCTTTAATCTTATTCGCCAGATTTTCAGCGCACGCCCATGCCAGCGACAGACCATCGTAAGTGGACGTTCCGCGCCCAATCTCATCCATCAACACCAGGCTGTACTCCGTGGCGTTATGCAGAATATTGGCGGTTTCGGTCATCTCCACCATAAAGGTTGAACGCCCGGATGCCAGATCGTCAGCCGCGCCCACACGGGTAAAGATACGGTCAATCGGGCCAATCTCGACTTTTTGCGCCGGTACGTAGCTGCCGATATAGGCCATCAGCGCAATCAGTGCGGTCTGGCGCATATAGGTACTTTTACCGCCCATGTTCGGACCGGTGATGATCAACATGCGACGCTGCGGCGACAGGTTCAGCGGGTTAGCGATAAACGGCTCATTCAGTACCTGTTCAACTACCGGATGGCGACCTTCGGTAATGCGAATACCCGGTTTATCAATGAAGGTCGGGCAGGTGTAGTTCAGGGTATAGGCCCGTTCCGCCAGGTTCACCAGTACGTCGAGTTCTGCCAGTGCGCTCGCGCTCTGTTGCAACGCCTCCAGATGCGGCAACAGCAGGTCGAACAACTCTTCATAAAGCTGTTTTTCCAGTGCCAGCGCTTTACCTTTCGAGGTGAGTACTTTGTCTTCATACTCTTTTAGCTCTGGAATAATGTAGCGTTCGGCGTTTTTCAGCGTCTGACGACGCATATAGTTGATGGGTGCCAGATGGCTTTGTCCACGGCTGATCTGAATGTAATAACCATGCACCGCGTTAAAGCCGACTTTCAGCGTGTCCAGGCCGGTACGTTCACGCTCGCGAACTTCCAGACGCTCCAGATAATCGGTCGCGCCGTCAGCCAGCGCGCGCCACTCATCCAGCTCTTCGTTATAGCCCGGTGCGATAACACCACCGTCGCGTACCAGCACCGGCGGTGTGTCGATGATTGCTCGCTCCAGCAGATCGCGCAGCTCGGCAAACTCGCCCATTTTCTCACGCAGCGCCTGTACCGGTGCACTATCGACATTTTCTAACTGCGCATGCAGCTCCGGCAGTTGCTGGAAAGCGTGACGCATACGGGCCAGATCGCGTGGGCGAGCAGTCCGTAAAGCCAGACGTGCCAGAATACGTTCCAGGTCGCCGACCTGACGCAGTACCGGCTGCAGCTCAGCGGTGAAATCCTGCAATGCGCCAATAGTTTGCTGGCGCTCAAGCAACACGCGGGTATCGCGCACTGGCATATGCAGCCAGCGTTTCAGCATTCGACTCCCCATCGGCGTTACAGTGCAATCGAGCACGGAAGCCAGCGTGTTTTCCGCACCGCCCGCCAGGTTCTGGGTAATTTCCAGGTTACGGCGCGTCGCGGCATCCATAATGATACTGTCCTGCTCACGTTCCATAGTGATAGAACGAATGTGCGGCAGAGTCGTACGTTGAGTATCTTTCGCATACTGCAACAGACAACCGGCGGCACAAAGTCCGCGCGGCGCGTTCTCGACGCCAAAACCGACCAGATCGCGAGTGCCAAATTGTAGATTCAACTGCTGGCGCGCGGTGTCGATTTCAAACTCCCACAGCGGGCGACGGCGCAAGCCGCGACGACCTTCAATCAGCGACATTTCAGCAAAATCTTCTGCATACAGCAGTTCCGCCGGATTAGTGCGTTGCAGTTCTGCCGCCATCGTTTCGCGGTCAGCCGGTTCGCTCAGGCGAAAACGACCAGAACTGATATCCAGCGTTGCATAGCCGAATCCTTTGCTGTCCTGCCAGATAGCCGCCAGCAGGTTGTCCTGACGTTCCTGCAACAGCGCTTCATCGCTGATGGTGCCCGGCGTAACGATACGCACAACTTTGCGCTCGACCGGCCCTTTGCTGGTCGCCGGATCGCCAATCTGTTCACAAATAGCAACGGACTCGCCCTGATTCACCAGTTTGGCGAGATAGTTTTCCACCGCATGGTAGGGAATCCCCGCCATCGGGATCGGCTCTCCCGCTGAAGCGCCGCGTTTGGTCAGTGAAATATCCAGCAGTTGTGACGCACGTTTTGCGTCGTCATAAAACAGTTCATAAAAGTCGCCCATCCGGTAAAACAGCAGGATCTCCGGATGCTGGGCTTTCAGCTTGAGATACTGCTGCATCATGGGCGTATGGGCATCGAAATTTTCTATTGCACTCATGGGGTTATGTCCGGTTCCCTGATATTAAATGGGGTGTGATGATTTTTATTTTCGTTGTAATCACATAAGGCGCACATGATACCGGAGTTAATCATTTCAGGGGAAGAAGCGAACGGCGAGTTCTTGATGGTGATTCCGGGAAAGATGCTGTTTTGCAGCTTTTGCGTAATGCTTATGAAGCAAGTACGCAAAATTGTGTCGGTTGGATAATCCTTCTTCTTCAGAGCCATAGTCCCCTTTCAAATTAAGTTGTAATATAAATACATCTTAAGAGTATGGAGGCAGCATGTCTGGCAAGCGTATCTCTCGTGAAAAACTGACGATTAAAAAAATGATCGATCTTTATCAAGCGAAATGCCCGCAGGCGTCAGCGGAGCCGGCGCATTACGAGGCATTGTTTGCCTACGCGCAAAAACGGCTGGATAAATGTGTGTTCGGCGAAGACAAACCCGCCTGTAAGCAGTGTCCGGTGCACTGTTACCAGTCTGCAAAGCGTGAAGAGATGAAACAGATTATGCGTTGGGCCGGGCCGCGCATGCTGTGGCGTCATCCGATCCTAACCGTACGCCATCTCATTGATGACAAGCGTCCGGTGCCGGAGTTGCCAGAAAAATATCGCCCGAAAAAACCTCGTGAATAGTATACCGGACAGGCAGATCTGTCCGGCACCTCAATGCAGTTAAATCAATGCCGATTTATCAATCCCCAGTCGTTTCATCCGTGATAGCAGTGTGGTGCGTTTTAGTCCCAGACGTTGCGCCGCGCCTTTCGGCCCGGCAACCACGCCGTTAGTCTCTTTTAATACACGCACAATTAGCTGATATTCATCTTCGCCCTCCTGAGCGACGACCGTTGCAGTCGGCGGCGTTTTAGGTTCCGGTAAAGCAATATCAGGCAATGACAGCTGCAGCACGTTGCCACGTGTCAGCAATACCGCGCGCTCAATGACGTTTTCCAGCTCGCGTACGTTACCCGGCCACTCCATATTGCTCAACGCGCGCAACGTTTCGGCAGGAATGCTGTCGATATTACGCCCCAGACGGCGGGCAATCTTAAAAGTAAAGGCTTTTGCCAGCAGCGGAATATCTTCCGGACGCTCGCGTAGTGGCGGCAGGTGGATCGGGAATACGTTCAGACGGTAATAGAGATCGCTACGGAACTCGCGGTCGGCAACCATTTTTTTCAGATCGCGGTTAGTCGCGGCAATTAAACGCACGTCCGTCTGTATAATTTTATTACTGCCGAGACGTTCAAACTCCTGTTCCTGTAATACACGCAGCAACTTCGGTTGTAACTCCAGCGGCATATCACCCACTTCATCGAGGAACAGGGAGCTTTTATCCGCCAGTTCAAAACGACCGATACGCTGGGCGCTGGCTCCGGTAAACGCACCACGCTCATGACCAAACAGATCGCTTTCCAACAATCCGGCAGGCATCGCCGCGCAGTTCATTTTTACCATGCGGCGATTATTACGCCCACTGAGATTATGGATCGCGCGGGCAATCAGCTCTTTACCAGTGCCAGTTTCACCGAGGATCAGAACTGTACTGTCACTTTGTGCCACCATTTCAACTTGTTTAAGCACGCTGTACATGGCTTCACTGCGACCAATAATCTCGCCAAATTCACTATCAACATTGTTGAGCTGCTCGGTCAGGGCGAGATTTTCATCAACCAGTCGTTCTTTCAGACGATGAATTTCCTGATAGGCAAGGGCGTTATCGACAGCGATTGCCACACGTTCAGCAATCTGGCGCAGTAAATTCAGATTGGTCGTGGTAAACACTTTCTCTTCGCATTGCGCCAGTTTCAGCACGCCCAGCATGGTGTCGCCAGACATCAGCGGTAACAGGCACAAGGTTTGAATCTGGTTGCCCCAGGTGTCGAACAACATGCGTTCGTAGGGGGCTAAATTATCTCGCTCGTGGAGATTAATCAGCAGCATCTCTTTGCTTTTAAACACGCGTTCGGTGAGGGTTCCAGCTTCATCGACTTCGCTCTGTTCGTGAGCGGGATGCTGTTTATCAAGATAGTGAGTGGAGTAGATGTTGAGTTTGTTTTTACGGTGGCTGCGTAAGACGATGCTGATATCGTCAATGTCGAAATAGTAATGGATTTCTTTGGCGACTTCGCTGACCAGTTCGTCCATATCCAGGCGAGAAAGCACCGCGTTGGTGATGGCAACCAGGATGCGGAAGTTATCGCGTTCCCGGCATAACAACTCATAGTCGACATTATTGACGACGCGGCTCTGGATTTGTTCGGTGACGACAGAAATGATCTGCGTAAAAGTTTGCAGGCGATTGAACTCTTTTTCACTCCACGGGCGATCGTCATAACGAATAAATTCACAGCCACCAAAAATATGCCCTTCCGCCGCCAGTGGCATCAGGCAATAGTGACCAAATTTGGGGTATAGCCCACCAGCGGCCAGCTGCGGCCAGGTTTCACAAAATTCTTCGTAACTGCAATGCAGTGTATCAGGGCGCGACAAAATGCTGCGCACCGGACCGTGTGCCAGAACAGTTTCGTCTTCATAATTTATGGGGGTGTCTTTTTCACGCGACGCGTAATAAGACGCACGTTGAGTCTGCGCTTGCCACAACACAATAGCTGCATTGTCGGCGAGCGCAGAACGCTTTACCAATTGCGAAAGAGCCTCACACAGCGAGGCCAGATCGGGCTGCTGCAATAGTGTCCGAGTGATGTCGAACAACCCTTGTTGTCCGAGATCACTCATCGGTGTATATGACATTTTGTTCTTCCAGGAAAGCACCGCAAAGCGGTGCAAAAGGTCATTGACTAACTATAGGAGATTTAGAATTTTATTAGCATATACGCGGAAGCGGTTCGGCGTGTGGTAAATCGAGGGTTCGTTTCACGCCATACAGACCGGCAAGACGAACACCTTTACGTTCCACCACTTCACCAATCAGCGCCGCGTCTTTCCCCAGTGGATGGGAATGTAACGCCGTCAGCACTTGCTCTGCTGCGTTGCGTTCAACGGCGATCACCAGTTTGCCTTCGTTGGCAAAGTTAAGGGCGTCCAGCCCCAGCAGTTCGCAAACGCCGCGCACGGCAGGTTTAACCGGCAGTGCCGCTTCTGAAATTTCAATACCACAACCGCAGGCTGCCGCGAACTCATGAACTACCGCGTTCACTCCACCACGGGTGGCGTCACGCAGTGCCTTCACACCGGGAATATCACGCAGCGTCTGGATGAGTGGCGTCAGCACCGCGCAGTCGCTGACCAGTTCGCCATCCAGCCCCAGTTGCTCGCGCAGATTAAGAATAGTTGCTCCGTGGTCGCCGAGAGTTCCACTCACCAGCAGAACATCGCCTGCGGTTAGCGTCTGTGCGCCCCAGTGAATATTCGCCGGGATCGCGCCCATGCCAGCGGTGTTGATAAACAGTTTATCTGCCGCGCCGCGTTGCACCACTTTAGTGTCGCCTGTAACGATGGCAATGCCTGCCGCGCGGGCGGTTTCTGCCATGCTGGTCACCACGGCTTTTAGCGTCTCCATCGGCAATCCCTCTTCGAGGATAAAGCCACAAGAGAGATAGCGCGGAATAGCGCCACTGACCGCAACGTCATTCGCGGTGCCACAAATCGCCAGCTTGCCAATATTGCCACCAGGAAAGAACAGCGGGTCGATGACGTAGCTGTCGGTGGAGAACGCCAGACGGTCGCCTTCTGCCACCAGCTGCGCCAGCTCAAGGCGCGCCTGGTCTTCCTGTTCTGCCAGCCACGGATTGGCAAAAGCTTCCATAAACAGGCTGTTGATTAATTGCTGCATCGCCTGGCCGCCGCTGCCGTGGGCGAGTTGGATATTATTCACGCTTCACTCTCCTGCTGACGATACTGATACCACGCGGCGCATGCTCCTTCGGAGGAAACCATCAGCGCGCCAAACGCGGTTTGAGGATTACAGGTGTTACCAAACAGCGGGCATTGATGCGGCTTACATTTGCCCGTCAATACTTCGCCACAACGTGCGCGCGGGTCATCGCAAACCTGCTGCGGTGCCGGGCGGAAATGCGCTTCGGCGTCAAATCGTTGATAGTCTGGCGTCAGGTGTACACCAGAAGATTCAATCACGCCTAAGCCGCGCCATTCGCTGTCGCCGTTGACGCAGAAGACATCCGCAATCGCCTGTTGCGCCAGCAGGTTACCTGCATCCGGCACCACGCGCCGATACTGATTTTCTACCTTGCTGTGGGCCGCTATTTTCTGCTCCACCAGCATGACCACGCCTTGTAGTAGATCAAGCGGTTCGAATCCAGCAACCACCAGAGGACGATGAAAATCACTGGCGATAAAATTATAGGCGTCGGTGCCGATAACCATACTGACGTGGCCCGGCGCGAGGAACGCATCGATACCGTTATCCGGCTGTTCCAGCAAACTGCGTAGCGTTGGGATCAGCGTAATATGCTGGCAGAAAAAGTAAAAATTTTGCACATCGCGGGCTTTCGCCTGTTGCAGAGTGATGGCCGTCGTCGGCATGGTGGTTTCAAACCCTAAGCCGAAGAACACCACTTTACGAGTTGGATTCTCCTGCGCCAGTTTTAACGCATCCATTGGCGAGTAAACGATGCGAACATCGGCACCGCGCGCTTTTGCCTGTAACAGCGACCCCTGTTTCCCCGGCACGCGCATGGCGTCTCCAAAGGTACAGAAGATGACTTCCGGATGGCTGGCAATCTCCACGCAGGTGTCGATTCTTCCCATCGGCAGTACACATACCGGGCAACCCGGACCGTGGATAAACTCAACGTTTTCCGGCAGTAACTGGTCGAGGCCGAATTTAAAAATGGCGTGGGTATGACCGCCGCACACTTCCATAATCCGCAGAGGGCGTTCAGCGGTGTAAGAGAGATGTGAAGCACGTTCGCGTAGATGCTCAATTAACTGCATCACCTGTTCCGGCGCGCGATATTCATCAACAAAACGCATTATTTTTCCTCGCCATACAACAGCGCGCCGACATCCGGCTCAACGTCAAACATGTTTTGTAAGGCGTCGAGGGTGTCGCGCGCTTCGGCTTCATTAATTACGCTCATGGCAAAGCCAACGTGAACCAGTACCCACTGGCC
This sequence comes from Escherichia sp. MOD1-EC5189, assembly GCF_002966045.1. Taxonomy (NCBI): domain Bacteria; kingdom Pseudomonadati; phylum Pseudomonadota; class Gammaproteobacteria; order Enterobacterales; family Enterobacteriaceae; genus Escherichia; species Escherichia sp. MOD1-EC5189. The sequence goes on from NZ_PTRX01000030.1 coordinate 19,273, forward strand.
CACGCGTGGCTGACCGTTTTCATCGCAGCTGCCGACTAACGTTAGATCGACGTCGCGCTGAATACCGCAGACGTCGACTTTCGCCTGGTTGCCGTCAATGGTGCGGATCTGGCCGGGAACGCCTATGCACATCGCTGTGTCTCCAGCCAGTTCAGCCACTGGTCCATCCCTTCGCCGCTGGTGGCGGAAATAAGGATGATTTCAATTTCTGGATTGACTTCGCGGGCGCAGGCGATGCACTTCTCAACGTCGAAATTGAGATACGGCAGCAGGTCAACTTTGTTGAGCAGCATCAGCGAGGCGGCGGCAAACATATGTGGATATTTCAGCGGTTTGTCTTCACCTTCGGTAACGGAAAGCACCGCCACTTTGTGTTTTTCACCGAGATCGAAGCTCGCCGGACATACGAGGTTGCCAACGTTTTCGATAAACAGAATACCGTTATCGTCCAGTGGCAGGCGCGGCGCGGCGTCGGCAATCATCTGTGCGTCAAGATGGCAGCCTTTACCGGTATTCACCTGAATCGCTGGTGTGCCGGTAGCGCGAATGCGCGCGGCATCGTTCACGGTTTGCTGGTCACCTTCAATAACTGCGCACGGAACGCTGTCTTTCAGGCGCATCAAGGTTTCCGTCAGCAGGGTGGTTTTACCGGAACCAGGGCTGGAAACCAGGTTGAGTACCAACTGATTGCGGGCAGCAAAGCGCGCTCGGTTGCGTTCAGCCAGACGGTTGTTTTTGTCCAGCACGTCAATTTCGACTTCCAGCATCCGACGCTGGTTCATGCCCGGCGCGTGAGTGCCCGCTTCGCCATGACCGTAATGCAGGTCGCCTTCTTCAGTCTGGCTGGGGGTAAATTCAGGCGCTTTAATGCCGGTGATTTTCATCTTCGGGCGTGCCGCCGGGGCAAATGGCGCGCTACGAAACGCGGAATGAGGGTTATGTTCATCACCCTCGATATACAGGTTGCCTTCACCGCAACCGCATGTTGTACACATCGCTCACTCCTGGTCTATTTCTATCCGCCGAATCTGTAAACCGTCGTCTGCCACAATTTGTAGCATGTCGCCATGACACTGTGGACAGCGCCGGACGCGCTGGGTTAATAGCGTCACATATTGTTGGCATGTTTCGCACCAGCATTCGGCCTCTTGTTCTTCGAGGTGCAGTTTACAACCTTCCGCTACGCTGCCGCGGCAAACCAGATCAAAACAAAAGGCAAGAGAGCTGGTTTCGACACAAGAAAATGCGCCAATTTTGAGCCAGACCCCAGTTACGCGTTTTGCACCGTGTTTTGCGGCCTGCTGTTCGATCAATTCCAGTGCCCGTTGGCAGAGGGTTATTTCGTGCATATCGCCTCCCATTAACTATTGCCAGCTACAAGCAATAATTGTGCCAGTGTTGATTATCCCTAAAGTGAATAATGTCGATGATGTCGAAATGACACGTCGACACGGCGACGAAATTCACCATAATCCTAAAAATCTCTTTTATAACAATAAATTAAAAGTTGGCACAAAAAATGCTTAAAGCTGGCATCTCTGTTAAACGGGTAACCTGACAATGACTATTTGGGAAATAAGCGAGAAAGCCGATTACATCGCACAGCGGCATCGTCGCCTACAGGACCAGTGGCATCTCTACTGCAATTCGCTGGTTCAGGGGATCACGTTATCGAAAGCGCGCCTGCATCACGCCATGAGCTGTGCGCCAGACAAAGAACTCTGTTTCGTCCTTTTTGAACATTTTCGCATTTACGTCACCCTGGCGGATGGCTTTAACAGCCACACCATCGAGTATTACGTCGAAACGAAAGAGGGTGAAGAAAAACAGCGGATTGCGCAGGCACAATTGAGCATTGACGGAATGATAGATGGCAAGGTCAACATCCGCGATCGCGAACAGGTACTGGAACACTATCTCGAAAAAATCGCTGGCGTTTACGACAGCTTATACACCGCCATTGAAAACAATGTACCGGTGAATTTAAGCCAACTGGTAAAGGGACAAAGCCCGGCGGCATGAGCTGAGGCTTTGCCCGTTTTGCAGGCGTTACGCCTGTTTGGGGATGGGCGTGTCGATGAGTGTCGAAAATGACATTTCATCGGCATGTTTTCGTCAAAAATGACAATCACCTGAGGAATGCCTGGTGAATCGTTTTGTAATTGCTGACTCCACGCTCTGTATCGGCTGCCACACCTGTGAGGCCGCCTGTTCAGAGACGCATCGCCAGCACGGCCTGCAATCAATGCCGCGCCTGCGAGTGATGCTAAATGAAAAAGAATCTGCGCCGCAGCTCTGTCACCACTGTGAAGATGCACCCTGTGCGGTGGTCTGCCCGGTTAACGCTATCACCCGCGTTGATGGGGCAGTGCAGCTGAATGAAAGCCTGTGCGTAAGCTGCAAACTGTGCGGCATCGCCTGCCCGTTTGGCGCAATCGAATTTTCCGGCAGCCGTCCGCTGGATATTCCGGCAAACGCCAATACCCCGAAAGCACCACCGGCACCGCCTGCTCCGGCGCGTGTCAGCACGTTGCTTGACTGGGTGCCGGGTATTCGCGCGATCGCCGTCAAATGTGACCTCTGTAGCTTTGATGAACAAGGTCCAGCCTGCGTGCGGATGTGCCCAACCAAAGCCCTGCATCTGGTGGATAACACCGATATCGCCCGCGTCAGCAAGCGTAAGCGTGAGCTGACCTTTAACACGGACTTTGGCGATCTCACCTTGTTTCAGCAGGCTCAAAGTGGAGAGGCTAAATGAGCGCAATTTCCCTGATCAATAGCGGCGTGGCGTGGTTTGTTGCTGCCGCTGTTCTGGCATTTCTCTTTTCTTTTCAAAAGGCGTTAAGCGGCTGGATTGCCGGAATTGGCGGCGCGGTGGGTAGCCTGTATACGGCAGCCGCAGGCTTCACTGTGCTGACTGGCGCGGTTGGCGTGAGCGGCGCGTTGTCGCTGGTAAGCTACAATGTGCAAATCTCTCCGCTTAATGCGATTTGGCTGATAACTCTCGGCCTGTGCGGTCTGTTTGTCAGCCTTTACAACATTGACTGGCATCGCCATGCGCAGGTGAAATGCAACGGTTTGCAAATCAATATGTTGATGGCTGCTGCCGTCTGTGCCGTCATTGCCAGCAATCTGGGCATGTTCGTCGTAATGGCAGAAATCATGGCCCTGTGTGCGGTGTTCCTCACCAGCAACAGCAAAGAGGGCAAACTGTGGTTTGCGCTGGGGCGTCTTGGCACTCTGCTGCTGGCGATTGCCTGCTGGCTGGTCTGGCAACGTTACGGCACGCTGGATCTGCGCCTGCTGGATATGCGCATGCAGCAACTGCCGCTCGGTTCCGATATCTGGCTGCTCGGCGTTATTGGCTTTGGCCTGCTGGCCGGGATTATCCCGCTGCACGGCTGGGTGCCACAGGCTCATGCTAACGCCTCTGCGCCAGCTGCCGCGCTGTTTTCCACGGTAGTGATGAAAATTGGCCTGCTGGGTATTTTAACCCTGTCTCTGCTGGGCGGTAATGCGCCGCTGTGGTGGGGAATTGCACTTCTGGTACTCGGCATGATCACCGCGTTCGTCGGCGGTCTGTATGCGCTGATGGAGCACAACATTCAGCGTTTGCTGGCTTACCACACTCTGGAAAATATCGGCATCATCCTGCTGGGGCTGGGCGCTGGCGTAACGGGTATCGCGCTTGAACAACCGGCGCTGATTGCCCTTGGCCTGGTCGGTGGTCTGTACCATCTGCTTAACCATAGCCTGTTCAAGAGCGTACTGTTCCTCGGGGCTGGGAGCGTCTGGTTCCGTACCGGTCATCGCGATATCGAAAAACTCGGTGGTATTGGCAAAAAAATGCCGGTTATCTCCATCGCCATGTTGGTCGGTCTGATGGCAATGGCTGCGCTGCCACCGCTGAACGGTTTTGCCGGGGAATGGGTTATCTATCAATCCTTCTTCAAACTGAGCAATAGTGGCGCGTTTGTTGCCCGTCTTCTCGGGCCGCTGCTCGCCGTGGGGCTGGCAATTACCGGTGCGCTGGCAGTGATGTGTATGGCGAAAGTTTATGGCGTTACTTTCCTTGGCGCGCCGCGTACCAAAGAAGCCGAAAACGCCACCTGTGCGCCGCTCCTGATGAGCGTAAGCGTAGTGGCACTGGCGATTTGCTGCGTGATTGGCGGTGTTGCTGCGCCGTGGCTGCTGCCGATGTTGTCTGCTGCCGTACCTCTGCCGCTGGAGCCTGCTAATACAACCGTTTCTCAACCAATGATCACGTTGCTGCTGATTGCCTGCCCGCTGCTGCCATTCATCATTATGGCGATTTGCAAAGGCGATCGTTTGCCGTCGCGTTCCCGCGGCGCGGCCTGGGTGTGCGGCTACGACCATGAAAAATCAATGGTGATTACCGCTCACGGTTTTGCCATGCCGGTGAAACAGGCATTTGCGCCAGTGCTGAAACTGCGCAAATGGCTGAATCCGGTGTCGCTGGTGCCGGGCTGGCAGTGCGAGGGGAGTGCGTTGCTGTTCCGCCGGATGGCGCTGGTTGAACTGGCGGTGCTGGTGGTGATTATTGTTTCACGAGGAGCCTGAGAATGAGTGTTTTATATCCGTTAATTCAGGCGCTGGTGTTATTTGCCGTTGCGCCGCTGCTCTCCGGTATTACCCGCGTGGCGCGCGCCCGCTTGCATAACCGTCGCGGGCCGGGCGTGTTGCAGGAGTATCGCGACATTATCAAACTGCTGGGTCGTCAGAGCGTTGGTCCCGATGCCTCCGGCTGGGTGTTCCGCCTGACGCCGTATGTGATGGTGGGCGTCATGCTGACTATCGCTACTGCGCTGCCGGTGGTGACTGTCGGTTCTCCGCTGCCGCAACTGGGCGATTTGATCACTTTACTGTATCTCTTCGCCATCGCGCGTTTCTTCTTTGCCATTTCTGGTCTGGATACCGGTAGTCCGTTTACTGCTATTGGCGCGAGCCGTGAAGCGATGCTGGGCGTGCTGGTTGAACCGATGTTGCTGCTTGGTCTGTGGGTCGCCGCGCAGGTGGCCGGTTCCACCAATATCAGCAACATCACCGACACCGTTTATCACTGGCCGCTGAGCCAGAGCATCCCGCTGGCGCTGGCGCTTTGTGCCTGTGCGTTCGCCACTTTTATCGAAATGGGCAAACTGCCGTTCGACCTGGCGGAAGCCGAGCAGGAGCTACAGGAAGGTCCGCTCTCTGAGTACAGCGGCAGCGGCTTTGGCGTCATGAAATGGGGTATCAGCCTGAAACAGCTGGTGGTGTTACAGATGTTCGTCGGGGTGTTTATTCCGTGGGGACAAATGGAAACCTTCACTGCCGGTGGGCTGCTGCTGGCGCTGGTGATTGCCATCGTCAAACTGGTGGTCGGCGTACTGGTTATCGCGCTGTTCGAAAACAGCATGGCCCGTCTGCGTCTTGATATTACACCACGCATTACCTGGGCTGGTTTTGGCTTTGCATTTTTAGCGTTCGTCTCCTTGCTGGCGGCGTGATTAAAGAGAGTTTGAGCATGTCTGAAGAAAAATTAGGTCAACATTATCTCGCCGCGCTGAATGAGGCATTTCCGGGCGTCGTGCTGGACCACGCCTGGCAGACCAAAGATCAGCTGACCGTCACCGTGAAGGTGAACTATCTGCCGGAAGTGGTGGAGTTCCTCTACTACAAGCAGGGCGGCTGGCTGTCGGTGCTGTTTGGTAACGATGAACGCAAACTGAATGGTCATTACGCCGTTTATTACGTGCTGTCGATGGAGAAGGGCACCAAGTGTTGGGTAACTGTTCGCGTCGAAGTTGACGCCAACAAACCAGAATATCCGTCCGTGACGCCGCGCGTTCCGGCGGCGGTGTGGGGCGAGCGTGAAGTGCGCGATATGTACGGTTTGATTCCGGTAGGGCTTCCGGATGAACGCCGTCTGGTGCTGCCGGATGACTGGCCGGATGAACTCTACCCGCTGCGTAAAGACAGCATGGATTATCGTCAACGTCCGGCACCAACTACTGATGCTGAAACCTACGAGTTCATCAACGAACTGGGCGACAAGAAAAACAACGTCGTGCCGATTGGTCCACTGCACGTCACTTCTGACGAACCGGGCCACTTCCGTCTGTTCGTCGATGGCGAAAACATTATCGACGCCGACTACCGCCTGTTCTATGTCCATCGCGGCATGGAAAAACTGGCGGAAACCCGCATGGGTTACAACGAAGTGACCTTCCTCTCCGACCGTGTGTGCGGGATCTGCGGCTTCGCCCACAGCACCGCTTACACCACGTCGGTGGAAAACGCGATGGGTATTCAGGTGCCAGAACGTGCGCAGATGATTCGCGCCATTTTGCTGGAAGTGGAACGCCTGCACTCGCATCTGCTCAACCTTGGACTTGCCTGCCACTTCACTGGCTTTGACTCCGGTTTTATGCAGTTCTTCCGCGTGCGTGAAACCTCCATGAAAATGGCGGAGATCCTTACCGGTGCGCGTAAAACTTACGGCCTGAACCTGATCGGCGGGATTCGTCGCGATCTGCTGAAAGATGACATGATCCAGACCCGTCAACTGGCGCAGCAGATGCGTCGTGAAGTGCAGGAGCTGGTGGATGTGCTGCTGAGCACACCGAACATGGAACAGCGCACTGTCGGCATTGGTCGTCTGGACCCGGAAATTGCCCGCGACTTCAGTAACGTCGGCCCGATGGTCCGTGCCAGCGGTCACGCCCGTGATACCCGTGCCGATCACCCGTTTGTTGGTTATGGCCTGCTGCCAATGGAAGTCCACAGCGAGCAGGGCTGCGACGTGATTTCCCGTCTGAAAGTGCGTATCAACGAAGTCTATACCGCGCTGAACATGATCGACTACGGTCTGGATAACCTGCCGGGCGGTCCACTGATGGTGGAAGGCTTTACCTACATTCCGCACCGTTTTGCGCTGGGCTTTGCCGAAGCGCCGCGCGGTGATGATATTCACTGGAGCATGACCGGCGACAACCAGAAGCTGTACCGCTGGCGCTGCCGTGCCGCGACCTACGCGAACTGGCCGACCCTGCGCTACATGCTGCGCGGCAACACCGTTTCTGATGCGCCGCTGATTATTGGTAGCCTGGACCCTTGCTACTCCTGTACCGACCGCATGACCGTGGTCGATGTGCGTAAGAAGAAGAGCAAAGTGGTGCCGTACAAAGAACTTGAGCGCTACAGCATTGAGCGTAAAAACTCGCCGCTGAAATAAGGAATCGCCATGTTTACCTTTATCAAAAAAGTCATCAAAACCGGCACGGCGACCTCGTCTTACCCGCTGGAGCCGATTGCGGTTGATAAAAACTTCCGTGGTAAGCCAGAGCAGAACCCGCAGCAGTGCATCGGCTGTGCAGCCTGCGTCAATGCCTGCCCGTCAAACGCCTTAACGGTTGAAACTGACCTCGCCACCGGTGAGCTGGCGTGGGAGTTCAATCTTGGACGCTGCATCTTCTGTGGACGCTGCGAAGAAGTCTGCCCGACGGCGGCGATCAAACTGTCGCAAGAGTACGAACTGGCGGTGTGGAAGAAAGAAGATTTCCTGCAACAGTCTCGCTTCGCGCTGTGCAACTGCCGCGTCTGCAATCGTCCTTTCGCCGTCCAGAAAGAGATCGACTACGCCATTGCGCTGCTTAAGCACAATGGTGACAGCCGTGCGGAAAACCACCGCGAAAGCTTTGAGACTTGCCCGGAATGTAAGCGCCAGAAATGCCTGGTGCCGTCCGACCGTATTGAACTGACTCGCCATATGAAAGAGGCCATCTGATGAGCAATTTATTAGGCCCCCGTGACGCCAACGGCATTCCGGTCCCGATGACGGTGGATGAATCCATCGCCAGTATGAAGGCGTCGTTACTGAAAAAAATCAAACGTTCTGCCTACGTTTACCGCGTGGACTGCGGCGGCTGCAACGGCTGCGAAATTGAAATTTTCGCTACCTTATCGCCGCTGTTCGATGCAGAACGCTTCGGCATTAAAGTTGTGCCGTCTCCGCGTCATGCGGATATTTTACTGTTTACCGGCGCGGTCACCCGTGCAATGCGATCCCCTGCGCTGCGTGCGTGGCAGTCTGCGCCGGACCCGAAAATCTGTATCTCCTACGGCGCCTGCGGTAACAGCGGCGGGATCTTCCACGATCTCTACTGCGTGTGGGGGGGTACGGATAAAATCGTCCCGGTGGATGTCTACATTCCGGGGTGCCCGCCAACGCCTGCCGCCACGCTGTACGGCTTTGCAATGGCGCTCGGCCTGCTGGAGCAGAAAATTCACGCCCGTGGGCCGGGTGAACTGGATGAACAACCGGCAGAGATCCTGCATGGCGATATGGTGCAGCCGCTGCGTGTAAAAGTAGATCGCGAAGCACGCCGCCTGGCGGGTTATCGTTACGGTCGCCAGATTGCCGATGATTTCCTGACGCAGTTAGGGCAGGGTGAAGAGCAGGTTGCACGCTGGCTGGAAGCGGAAAACGATCCGCGTCTGAACGAGATTGTCAGCCATCTGAATCATGTTGTTGAAGAGGCGCGTATTCGATGAGTGAAAAGGTGGTGTTCAGTCAACTGAGCCGTAAATTTATTGATGAGAACGATGCTACGCCCGCCGAGGCGCAGCAGGTGGTCTATTACAGCCTGGCGATTGGTCACCACCTTGGGGTTATCGATTGCCTGGAAGCCGCGCTCACCTGCCCGTGGGATGAATATCTGGCATGGATTGCCACTCTGGAGGCGGGCAGCGAAGCCCGCCGCAAAATGGAAGGCGTGCCAAAATATGGTGAGATCGTTATCGACATTAACCATGTGCCGATGCTGGCCAACGCATTCGATAAAGCCCGGGCAGCGCAAACTTCGCAGCAGAAGGAATGGAGTACCATGCTGTTAAGTATGCTGCATGATATTTATCAGGAAAATGCCATCTATTTGATGGTGAGGAGACTGCGTGACTGACGTTTTACTCTGTGTTGGCAATAGCATGATGGGCGATGATGGCGCAGGTCCGCTGCTGGCGGAAAAGTGCGCCGCCGCGCCGAAAGGTAACTGGGTGGTGATTGACGGCGGAAGCGCACCGGAAAACGACATTGTCGCCATCCGCGAACTGCGCCCGACGCGACTGCTGATTGTCGACGCTACGGATATGGGGCTAAACCCCGGCGAGATCCGCATCATCGACCCGGATGACATCGCTGAGATGTTTATGATGACTACCCATAACATGCCGCTGAACTACCTTATCGACCAGTTGAAAGAAGATATTGGCGAAGTGATTTTCCTCGGTATCCAGCCGGATATCGTCGGTTTTTACTACCCGATGACCCAGCCGATTAAAGATGCGGTAGAAACCGTTTATCAACGTCTGGAAGGCTGGGAAGGGAATGGTGGATTTGCGCAGTTAGCGGTGGAAGAAGAGTAGTTCGTAGACAAACATATTCACGTTTTTGAATTTGGACGTGCTATTGTGACGTTTAGACGGGTGTTTACATATTGTGAACACTCGTGTGATCAACTACTATAGAAAAATAAAACCGAAGGAACGGGTAGTCCAGGCTTAGTCATTCAGGCGCTGATAAGGAAGTTAAAATGCACATCATTTCGAAAGCGCCATTTGAAGAGTGCGCGCGCAAATATCCTAACGACGCTCTGGCTCTACACTCATTGTATCGGGTTATTAAGGAAACGGATTTTTCTACGCCAGAAGAAATGCGAACGGCGTTTCCCAACCTCGACAATTTTAAATATCGCAACAAATGGTACGTTCTGGATGTCGGCGGGAACAATCTTAGGGTTATTGCCTACATAAACTTTGTTAATAAGCGGTTCTTTGTGAAGCACATAACGAATCATGCCGAGTATGACAAACTGACACGTTACTACAGAGAGAACAAAGAATGACTGCTAATGCTGCACGCGCTGTTAAAGCAACAAGAGAACTGGTCAATGCAGTCCCCTTTCTGGGAGGCAGTGACTCAGAAGATGATTATCGTGAAGCACTGGAACTGGTCGAATATTTGATTGAAGAAGATGACACCAATCCACTTATCGACTTTCTGGCGAGCCGCATTGCAGAGTATGAAAACAACCACGAAAAGTTTGCAGAGTTCGACAAAGCCGTTGCTGCAATGCCGGTTGGCGTGGCGTTACTTCGCACGTTGATTGATCAACATAATCTGACCTATGCGGATTTGAAGAACGAAATCGGCTCTAAATCCCTGGTCAGTCAGATTTTGTCTGGACAAAGATCCCTGACGATATCCCACATTAAGGCACTTTCAGCCCGATTTGGCGTTAAGCCTGAATGGTTTCTTTGATTTTTGACTGATGCCAATCCCCAGATTGCCCGATGCGCTGCGCTTATCGGGCCTACATGTCGCACGAACTATGTAGGCCGGATAAGGCGTTCACGCCGCATCCGGCACGTTTGCTTACTCTAAATCTTCACCGTTACTGGCAATCACTTTTTTATACCACCAGAATGATTTCTTACGCGTGCGCGCCAGCGTGCCGTTGCCTGCATCGTCACGGTCTACGTAGACAAAACCGTAGCGTTTGCTCATTTCACCCGTTGACGCGGAAACTAAATCAATACAGCCCCAGGTGGTGTAGCCCATCAGCGGAATGCCGTCTGCAATCGCTTCGCCCATTGCGCGGATATGTTCGCGTAAATAGCTGATGCGATAGTCGTCGTTAATCTCGCCATTGGCAGCAAATTTATCTTTTGCACCCAGGCCGTTTTCCACCAGAAACAGCGGCTTCTGATAACGGTCATACATCATGTTCATAGTGATACGCAGACCGAGTGGATCAATACCCCAGCCCCAGTCGCTCACCTGTAGATACGGGTTACGCAGCGATTTCACCACGTTCGCCGCACTGCTGTTGTTGGCGTTCATCTCCGCCGAGGCGCAGCGCGAGGCGTAATAGCTGAAAGAGACAAAATCGACGGTGTTTTTCAGGATTTCATCATCGCCCGGTGCTTTGTCGATGGTTACCCCTTTTTCGCGGAATACGCGGGCAGAGTAAGCCGGATACGCGCCCCGCGCCTGCACATCGATAAAAAACAGGTTTTCCCTGTCTTTCTCCAGCGCTGCCCAGACATCTTCCGGCTTGCAGCTGTAAGGGTAGAAGTTGCCGCCCGCCAGCATACAGCCCACCTGATTTTGCGGGTTAACCTCATGGGCGATTTTGGTGGCTAACGCACTGGCAATCAGTTGGTGATGCGCAGCCTGATATTTCACCTGATCCTGATTTTCCCCTTCTTCAAACACCAGACCCGCGCCGGAGAACGGGCTATGCAACATAATGTTGATTTCATTGAAGGTGAGCCAGTATTTCACCAGGCCATCAAATGCTTCAAAGCAGGTCCGGGCGTAGCGGCTGAAAAACTCCACCAGCTTGCGGTTACGCCAGGAGCCATATTCAGTGACCAGATGCATCGGCACGTCGAAGTGACACAACGTGACCAGCGGTTCGATACCGTACTTTTTACACTCTTCAAATACCGCGCGGTAAAAAGCAATGCCCTGCTGGTTGGGCGTCAGTTCATCGCCCTGCGGAAAGAGGCGGCTCCAGGCAATCGAGGTGCGAAAAACCTTGAATCCCATCTCTGCCATCAGGGCGATATCTTCTTTATAACGATGATAAAAATCCGTCGCCTCATGGCTGGGATAAAACTCGTCATCGCGCAACTGAAAACGTTTTTCCAGCCCCAGTTTCACCGCCATTCGATGCTCGCCGTGTGGGATCATATCGACCGTGGTCAGCCCTTTGCCACCTTCACGGTACGCACCTTCAGATTGGTTGGCGGCAAGCGCGCCGCCCCATAAAAAACCTTGCGGAAATACTGACATTTTCATCCTCAATTAAGACTTACTTCTTTGGCGACGGTCGGTTGTACGCTCTGATGCTTTCGCGCCTGGGCAGCCGCTTCCTCAACAGGAATATCCTCAAAGCCGAGCAACAGTGTGAGGATAAACGACAGCACGACCGCCAGCGCCATGACGGCGAACACCCAGACGATGCTCATTGGATTCACCGGGTCGAAGAACTGCACGCTGGTAAATAATCCCGGCGCTGCCATTGAGTGGCTGGCAAGCCCCGCCATACCGGCAACCGCGCCGCAAATAAAACCGCTGATAAGACTGGCGATAAGCGGACGTTTCAGGCGGATCGCCACGCCGTATAATGCCGGTTCGGAAATCCCCGCCATAATGGCCGATGCCGCCGCCGCCAGCGCCGTCTGGCGCAGTTCCGGGTTTTTCGTTTTCCACGCCACCGCCAGCGATGAACCGCCCAGCGACAGGTTAGCGCCGATTTCTGACGGCATGACCATCCCTTCTTTGCCGGTTTCGGCAATAGTTTGAATGATGGTTGGCGTAAAGACGCGGTGCATCCCGGTCATTACCAGCAGAGGCCACAGCGCGCCCATAATGGCGACTGAAAGCCAGCCCAGATAACCATGAATGGTGTAAACCAGTGCCGAAATGGCGCTACCGATCCAGATACCAATCGGGCCAATCAGCAGGATTGCCAGCGGTGCGGCAATTAACACAATCAGCATTGGCTTGAGGAAGTTTTTCGTCACCGCCGGTGTAATGCTGTCCACCCAGCGTTCGATATATGACAGGCACCAAGTCATCACCAGCGCCGGGATCACCGTGTAGGTGTATTTCACCGCGGTGACCGGAATCAGGGCAAATTCGACATGTTCACCCTGGGCCGCTTTCGCCATCAGTTCAATAAAACTCGGATGTACCAGCACACCCGCGATGGCAATCGCCAGCGACATATTGGTTTTAAATTTGATGGCGGCAGATGCCGCGACCATTAGCGGCAGGAAGAAGAAAGCACCATCACCAATCACATTCAGAATGGTTAAGGTCGGCGCTCCTTTTGTCAGCACTCCGCTCATCTCGAGGATCATCGCCAGCAGTTTGACCATCGATCCGCCGATGATCGCCGGGATCAGCGGTGACATGGTGCCGATCAGCGCATCCAGGATCCCCGCACCAATGCGACGTAGCGTGAGTTTGGGTTTCCCCACGGGCTGCGTGGGCTGCATATCTCCAGGTAACAAGCTGACAACTTCCTGAAAAGCCTGCGAAACCGTATTACCTATAATCACCTGACACTGGTTGTCACTACGTACCACACCGAGCACGCCGGAGATAGTTTTTAACGTTGGGCTGTCGATCAGTGCATCATCTTTGATAACAAAGCGCAAACGCGTCATACAGTGCGTGACTGCCGAGATGTTATCAACGCCGCCCAGTGCCGCTATCACCGAGCGTGCCAGCGCCGCATAATTTTTGGCCATCGGATTTTATCCTGTTATCAGTAGGGTAGAGGTAGTTGTTATCAGTCGACGTGACGGGAAATTGCCGATGCTGAAACGGAATTAAGAAACCGGTTTCACAAAATCATGAATAGTTGATACTGATTAAGCAAGAGAGTTAATTGCTCATTTTTTATATTTGTGAAACCGGTCACCTGAATATTTTTCCCGCTGCTTGCGCAAGGACAATCAGCCAACGGTGCAGTACACTGCGTTGATTGCGTGTAAAGGGATGAAAATGATGACGACAATGCTGGAAGTGGCGAAGCGCGCCGGGGTTTCAAAAGCGACCGTTTCCCGCGTGCTTTCAGGTAATGGCTACGTCAGCCAGGAGACTAAAGATCGCGTGTTTCAGGCGGTAGAAGAGAGCGGTTACCGCCCAAATTTGCTGGCGCGCAATCTGTCAGCGAAGAGTACCCAGACGCTAGGGCTGGTAGTGACCAACACGCTTTACCACGGCATTTATTTTAGTGAATTACTGTTTCATACCGCGAGAATGGCGGAAGAGAAAGGGCGTCAGCTGCTATTGGCAGATGGCAAACATAGCGCCGAAGAAGAGCGCCAGGCGATTCAGTATCTACTGGATCTGCGCTGCGACGCCATTATGATTTACCCGCGCTTTTTAAGCGTGGATGAAATTGATGACATCATTGACGCACACAGTCAGCCGATAATGGTGCTCAATCGCCGCCTGCGCAAAAACAGCAGCCATAGCGTCTGGTGCGATCATAAACAGACCAGCTTTAACGCCGTGGCAGAGTTGATAAACGCCGGACATCAGGAGATTGCTTTCCTTACTGGTTCGATGGATTCCCCCACCAGCATTGAACGCCTTGCCGGATATAAAGACGCGCTGGCGCAGCATGGTATTGCACTCAATGAAAAACTTATCGCTAACGGTAAATGGACGCCTGCCAGCGGGGCCGAAGGGGTAGAAACGTTGTTCGAACGTGGGGCTAAATTTAGCGCATTAGTTGCCAGTAACGACGATATGGCGATAGGTGCGATGAAAGCGTTGCATGACCGTGGCGTAGCGGTGCCGGGGCAAGTGTCGGTTATTGGATTTGATGATATCGCAATTGCCCCCTACACCGTTCCGGCGCTCTCCAGCGTAAAAATTCCGGTGACTGAGATGATTCAGGAAATAATTGGGCGGCTGATATTTATGCTCGATGGTGGTGCTTACACACCGCCGAAAACCTTCAGCGGAAAACTAATCCGCCGCGACTCACTCATTGCTCTTTCGCGATAAACATTGTCATCACATGTCATCGTCACTAGTGTCGATGACATCGTTTTTTCTGCATTGCAGAATTTAATTTCTTTAAATAACAATAAATTAAAAGTTGGCATGATTTGTGAATGTATCGGCGCATTAACTGTCATTGCTGGAGAATTTGATGAACCGTTTCATCATTGCTGACGCGAGTAAATGTATTGGTTGTCGTACCTGTGAAGTGGCGTGCGTGGTTTCTCATCAGGAGAATCAGGACTGTGCATCGCTGACCCCGGAAACTTTTTTACCGCGAATCCATGTCATTAAAGGTGTGAACATTTCCACGGCGACAGTCTGCCGTCAGTGTGAAGATGCACCGTGCGCTAACGTCTGCCCGAATGGTGCTATCAGCCGTGATAAAGGGTTTGTTCATGTCATGCAGGAACGTTGCATTGGTTGCAAAACCTGCGTTGTGGCTTGCCCGTATGGTGCGATGGAAGTGGTAGTGCGTCCGGTGATTCGCAACAGCGGCGCAGGGCTTAACGTACGCGCTGACAAAGCCGAAGCTAATAAATGCGACCTCTGTAACCATCGTGAAGACGGCCCGGCCTGTATGGCTGCTTGCCCGACCCATGCGCTGATTTGTGTCGATCGTAATAAACTTGAACAACTGAGCGCAGAAAAACGCCGCCGCACGGCGCTGATGTT
Organism: Escherichia sp. MOD1-EC5189; assembly: GCF_002966045.1. Taxonomy (NCBI): domain Bacteria; kingdom Pseudomonadati; phylum Pseudomonadota; class Gammaproteobacteria; order Enterobacterales; family Enterobacteriaceae; genus Escherichia; species Escherichia sp. MOD1-EC5189. The sequence continues at coordinate 34,538 of NZ_PTRX01000030.1, forward strand.
CTAAAAATCTTACAGAACTGTTCTGGCATCAAAGGAATTCCCGGAAATATTCGTAGAATACGGAGCGGGCGGTATCGCCAACCTGTGACTACCGGATGCGACGCGGTCGTGTCCGGCTGGGCGGGTTACGCAATTCATGATGGCGGGAATAACTCAATGGCAAAAAACACATCTTGCGGTGTCCAACTGCGTATTCGTGGCAAAGTGCAGGGCGTCGGTTTTCGTCCCTTTGTCTGGCAACTGGCACAGCAATTAAATCTTCACGGCGATGTCTGTAATGACGGCGATGGCGTAGAAGTCCGGCTGCTGGAAGACCCGGAAACGTTTCTTGTTCAATTGCATCAGGATTGTCCGCCGCTGGCGCGTATTGATAGCGTCGAATGTGAGCCGTTTATCTGGATGCAGCCGCCCACTGAGTTCACCATCCGCCAGAGCGCGGGCGGCGTCATGAATACGCAAATTGTTCCCGATGCCGCAACTTGCCCTGCCTGTCTTGCCGAAATGAATACCCCAGGCGAACGGCGTTATCGTTATCCGTTTATCAACTGTACCCACTGCGGCCCGCGTTTCACCATTATTCGCGCGATGCCTTACGACCGTCCGTTTACCGTGATGGCGGCGTTTCCGCTATGTCCGGCCTGCGATAAAGAATATCGCGACCCGCTCGATCGTCGCTTCCACGCCCAGCCGGTGGCCTGCCCGGAGTGTGGCCCACATCTTGAATGGCTAAGTCATGGTGAACATGCGAAACAAGAGGCGGCATTACAGGCGGCTATCGCTCAGTTAAAAATGGGCAACATTGTCGCTATCAAAGGGATTGGCGGATTTCATCTCGCCTGCGATGCGCGTAACAGTAACGCGGTGGCGACACTACGGGCGCGCAAACATCGCCCGGCGAAACCGCTGGCGGTTATGTTGCCAACGGCAGAAGGTTTGCCCGACGCTGCCCGTCAGTTGCTCACCACGCCCGCCGCGCCGATTGTACTGGTGGATAAAATATATGTTCCGGAACTTTGTGACGATATCGCCCCTGGCCTTAACGAAGTCGGGGTGATGTTGCCTGCGAATCCGCTCCAGCATTTGCTGTTACAGGAACTGCAATGCCCGCTGGTGATGACCTCCGGCAACCTGAGCGGTAAACCACCGGCTATCAGCAACGAACAGGCGCTGGAGGACTTGCAGGACATTGCCGACGGATTCTTGATTCATAACCGCGACATCGTGCAGCGGATGGATGATTCAGTGGTGCGCGAAAGTGGCGAAATGTTGCGCCGCTCGCGGGGGTATGTACCGGATGCGCTGGCTTTGCCTCCGGGCTTTAAAAATATTCCTCCTGTGCTGTGTCTCGGTGCGGATCTGAAAAATACCTTCTGTCTGGTGCGTGGTGAACAGTCGGTGTTGAGTCAACATTTGGGCGATTTAAGTGACGATGGCATTCAGATGCAGTGGCGCGAAGCGTTGCGCCTGATGCAAAACATCTACGATTTTACTCCACAGTTTGTGGTGCATGATGCGCATCCGGGCTATGTCTCCAGCCAGTGGGCGCGTGAGATGAATCTGCCGACGCAAACGGTGCTGCATCACCATGCCCACGCGGCGGCGTGTCTGGCAGAACATCACTGGCCGCTGGATGGCGGTGATGTCATTGCTTTGACGCTCGACGGTATTGGTATGGGCGAGAACGGCGCTTTATGGGGCGGCGAGTGCTTGCGGGTGAACTATCGCGAATGCCAGCACCTGGGCGGTTTGCCTGCGGTGGCGCTTGCTGGTGGCGATTTGGCTGCAAAGCAGCCGTGGCGAAACCTGCTGGCGCAGTGCCTGCGCTTTGTACCGGAGTGGCAGAATTACCCTGAAACGGCAAGTGTGCAACAGCAAAACTGGAGCGTGCTGGCGCGGGCCATTGAGCGTGGAATTAACGCGCCGCTGGCGTCATCGTGTGGGCGTTTGTTCGATGCTGTGGCGGCGGCACTGGGCTGTGCGCCAGCCACGTTAAGTTATGAAGGTGAAGCGGCTTGTGCTCTGGAGGCGCTCGCAGCTTCGTGCCACGGAGTGACGCATCCGGTGACGATGCTGCTGGTGGACAATCAACTGGATCTCGCCACTTTCTGGCAGCAGTGGCTGAACTGGCAGGCACCGGTTAATCAACGCGCGTGGGCATTTCATGATGCGCTGGCGCAGGGTTTTGCCGCGTTGATGCGTGAGCAGGCCACGATGTGCGGTATCACTACGCTGGTATTTAGCGGTGGGGTTATTCATAACCGTTTGCTGCGTGCACGTCTGGCGCATTATCTTGCTGATTTTACGTTGCTCTTCCCGCAGAGTTTACCGGCGGGGGATGGCGGGTTGTCTCTGGGGCAGGGGGTTATTGTTGCGGCCCGTTGGGTGGCGGGTGAAGTCCAGAACGGATAAACGTGTTGCATTTGGATGCAGTGCCGGATGCGGCGTGAACGCCTTATCCGGCCAACACATGCGCTCCCCGTAGGTCGGATAAGACGCGCCAGCGTCGCATCCGACATTTTGGGCACACTAGCCCGCCTACATCGGCAAGGTTTTCAACAATCCAAACGCCTCTTTCATCCGATCCTCACTGACTACAAAGGCGCGAAGCTGGTCGGCATCGTCAACGCCGCGCGCCACCATTCCCTGGCTTTCGGTACAAATCTGCCAGTGCAAATCCCGACGCTGGGTTTCGCCTGCCAGATGCAGCGGTAATTCCGGCGTTTTGATTTTCACCAGCATCGCCGGTAGTTTCAGCGACGTGTTATTGCCGAGAAGATTTTTTGCCAGCACCATCGCGCTAAGTTGAATCGGCTGGAGGAACGGCAATACCTGACCGTTAATTTCCGCGCAATCGCCCAGCGCATAAATATCGGCATTACTGGTTTGCAGATAACTATCGACGCAAACGCCGCGATTAATCGTCAGCCCGGCGCGTCGTGCCAGGGCGGTTTCCGGGCGCAGTCCGGTGGCGGCAATTACCGCATCCACTTCGATGCTGCGCTGGCGGTCCAGCGTTGCCAGAATGCCAGAATCCGTTTTTTCCAGCCCCTGCAACTGAGATTTCAACAGCAGATAAACGCCCATCTCCGTCAACCGATGCTGCAAGCGGCTGCTTACTTCCGGTGGCATTAACGACGCCAGAATACTGGCAGCGTTGTCGATTAGCGTGACCGCTTTGCCTGCCCGACAAAAATCCATCGCCAGTTCGCTACCAATCAAACCACCGCCTACAATCAACACCCGTCGGGCATCCCGCAGTTGTGTTTCACAGGCGCGATACTCTTGCTGACTATTTAACGTCAGCATTAACTCACGCCCAGGCACCGGCGGGACAAAGGCACTGGCACCGGTTGCCAGCACTAGCTTGTCGTATTGCCACTGATTATTCTGGCTTTTCACCACATGGGCTTCGGCATCGATATCCGTCACCCAGGTGTGCGGAAACAGGCGCAGATTAAACTGCTCGGCAAATTCACCCGCCGTCTGGCGGGTAAGGTCGTCGGCACGTTGCCCCTGACTGATCACATGGCTAAGATCAGGTTTGTTGTACTCATCCATGCTGTCGGCGGCAATCAGGGTCAATGGAATACCGGTATCCTGTTTACGAATATTTTTCACCAGTTGGCGGGCGGCGAAGCCTGAACCAATGATCACAATGCCGTTGCTCATTTTGCCTCCGATGCCAGTTCGTCAAAGACGTCTTTGCCGAGGGAGCATTCCGGGCACAGGAAGTTATCCGGGACTTCACTCCACGGCGTGCCTGGCGCAACGTCCTGCATTGGCTCGCCTTTTGCCGGATCGTAAATCCACTGGCAGACGCTGCACTGCATCCGTGGGCCGAGGTCAGCCGTCGTGGTGGCACAGGTTTCTTCTTTAACCACCGTATTCACCGTGCTCTGCGGCAGCGGCGAAAGCGCCCACTGACGGGCAATTTCACGACCATGTTCACGGCATAACTCCAAAGCGTCCTGGTCCGGTCGCCATTTGGCTTTCAGGCTAAGCGACATTTCGAAACCCGCATCTTGCAGGCGCGTGGAAAGACGATCCACCGCACCGCCGCTCCAGCCGTGAGAGCCGAAAGCACTGGCGCGTTTGTTACGGAAGCGTAATCCGGTCATCTCCTCCACCAGCCCGGCGATTTTCGGCATCATCACGTTATTCATCGTCGAAGTGCCGACCAGCACGCCTTTTGAGCGGAAGACATTGGTCAGGATTTCGTTTTTATCGCTTCGGGCGACGTTGAAAATTTTCACCGCTACGCGCGGGTCGGTTTCCGCTATCCCCTGGGCGATAGCGTCAGCCATCATGCGGGTGTTATTCGACATGGTGTCGTAGAAAATGGTGATTCTGTCTTCCTGATAATCCGCCGCCCATTTCAGGTACAGCTCGACAATTTGCGTCGGGTTATCGCGCCACACCACACCATGAGAGGTGGCAATCATATCGACCGGCAAGTTAAAGCCCAGGATCTCGGTGATTTTCGGCGTTACCAGGCGGCTGAACGGTGTCAGGATATTGGCGTAGTAACGCTGACACTGCTCGAAAAGCTCGGTCTGATCCACTTCATCGTTGAACAGATGCTCGTCGCAGTAGTGCTGACCGAAAGCATCGTTACTGAACAGCACCGCGTCGCCCGTCAGGTAAGTCATCATGCTGTCCGGCCAGTGCAGCATTGGCGTTTCGACAAAAATGAGTTGTTTACCGTTGCCGATATCCAGCGTGTCGCCAGTTTTCACCACATTAAAATTCCACTCCGGATGATGGTGATGACCATTTATCGAGTCGATAGCGTTGGCAGTACAGTAGATCGGCGTATCGGGAATTTGCGCCATCAGTTCGGTCAGCGCCCCGGCGTGGTCCTCTTCAGCATGGTTAATCACGATGTAATCGATATCCGCCAGATCGATTTCATTACGCAGGTTCTGCACAAATTCGCGGCTGAATTTATGGTCGACGGTGTCGATCAGCACGTTTTTTTCTTCGCGAATGAGGTAGCTGTTGTAGCTGCTGCCGCGCAGCGTTTTATATTCCGTGCCGTGAAAATCACGCACTTCCCAGTCACGTTGACCAACCCAATGAATGTTATTTTTCACCACAATAGACATAGCAACCTCAATTTATTCAGCGTGTTCTAAAAAGATGTCTTGCTAATTGCAGATTGCGTGCCAGTTTTTTATCTGATTGTTTTTAATCTATAAATTAATTTATGCTCATTAATGAGTAGTCAAAATGACTATCAATCAAATGGTCGATATGACAATATCTATAGTCAAATTGACAGTGAGGCAAAGATGAGTTTTTCCGTTGATGTGCTGGCGAATATCGCCATCGAATTGCAGCGTGGGATTGGTCATCAGGATCGTTTTCAGCGCCTGATCACCACGTTGCGTCAGGTGCTGGAGTGCGATGCGTCTGCGTTGCTACGTTACGACTCGCGGCAGTTTATTCCGCTTGCCATCGACGGACTGGCGAAGGATGTACTCGGTAGACGCTTTGCCCTGGAAGGGCATCCGCGGCTGGAAGCGATAGCCCGCGCCGGGGACGTGGTGCGTTTTCCCGCAGACAGCGAATTGCCCGATCCCTATGACGGTTTGATTCCAGGGCAGGAGAGTCTGAAGGTTCACGCCTGCGTTGGTCTACCGTTGTTTGCCGGGCAAAACCTGATTGGCGCATTGACGCTCGACGGGATGCAGCCCGATCAGTTCGATGTTTTCAGCGACGAGGAGTTACGGCTGATTGCCGCACTGGCGGCGGGAGCGTTAAGCAATGCGTTGCTGATTGAACAACTGGAAAGTCAGAATATGCTGCCGGGCGATGCCGCGCCGTTTGAAGCGGTGAAAGAGACGCAGATGATCGGCCTGTCGCCAGGCATGACGCAATTGAAAAAAGAGATTGAGATTGTGGCGGCGTCCGATCTCAACGTCCTGATCAGCGGTGAGACGGGAACCGGTAAGGAGCTGGTGGCGAAAGCGATTCATGAAGCCTCGCCAAGGGCGGTGAATCCGCTGGTCTATCTCAACTGTGCCGCACTGCCGGAAAGTGTGGCGGAAAGTGAACTGTTCGGGCACGTGAAAGGGGCGTTTACTGGCGCTATCAGTAACCGCAGCGGGAAGTTTGAAATGGCGGATAACGGCACGCTGTTTCTGGATGAGATCGGCGAGTTGTCGTTGGCATTGCAGGCCAAGCTGCTGCGGGTGTTGCAGTATGGCGATATTCAGCGCGTTGGCGATGACCGTAGTTTGCGGGTCGATGTGCGCGTGCTGGCGGCGACTAACCGCGACTTGCGCGAAGAGGTGCTGGCAGGGCGATTTCGTGCTGACTTGTTTCATCGTCTGAGCGTGTTTCCACTTTCAGTGCCGCCGCTGCGTGAGCGGGGCGATGACGTCATTCTACTGGCGGGGTATTTCTGTGAGCAGTGCCGCCTGCGGTTGGGGCTTTCCCGCGTGGTGTTAAGTTCCGGGGCGCGGAATTTATTGCAACATTATAGTTTTCCGGGAAACGTGCGTGAACTGGAACATGCTATTCACCGGGCGGTAGTGCTGGCGAGAGCGACCCGCAGCGGCGATGAAGTGATTCTTGAGGCGCAACATTTTGCTTTTCCTGAGGTGACGTTGCCGCCGCCAGAAGCGGCGGCGGTGCCTATTGTTAAGCAAAACCTGCGTGAAGCGACAGAAGCGTTCCAGCGTGAAACTATTCGCCAGGCGCTGGCACAAAATCATCACAACTGGGCTGCCAGCGCACGGATGCTGGAAACCGACGTCGCCAACCTGCATCGGCTGGCGAAACGTCTGGGGCTGAAGGATTAAATAATCCCGGCCTGATAGAAATCCTGCAGGTTAATTGCGCCGGTAAGTTTGCCATTTTCATCCACCACTGGTGCGGCGGTGATTTTGCGCTTCATCAGGATCTCTTTGGCGTCGATGGCGCGACTTTGCGATAGCAACGTCGTGCCGCCTGCCGTCATCGCTTCATTAACTGGCGTGGTGAGTGCACCGCCGCCAACCAGCCAGCGACGTAAATCCCCGTCGGTAAAGACGCCTTTCACCAGCCGTTGATCGTCGCACACGGCTACCAGTCCCAGACCGGTGCGACTGAGTTCCAGCATCGCATCCATCACGCTGGCGGTTAACGTCACCTGCGGGATGGCGTCATCACGGCGCATCAGATGATGCACTTTGTTCAGCAAGCGAGCGCCCAGTGCCCCAGCTGGGTGGGAGCGGGCAAAATCTTCTTCATTAAATCCACGCGCCTGCATGACCGCCATCGCCAGTGCGTCGCCCATCATCAGGGTATTCACAGTGCTGGAAGTCGGCGCAAGGTGCATCGGGCAGGCTTCGCGTTCTACCGAAATATCCAGCACCGCTTTCGCCGCCAGGCCCAGCGGTGACGTCAGTTTGCCGGTCATCGCCAGCAGCGCGATAGATTTATCTTCCAGACGCGGAATAATCAGATCCAGTTCCTTCGCGCCACCGGAGTAAGAGATAAACAGCATCACATCGCGGCTTTCAATCATCCCAAGATCGCCGTGCAGTGCTTCTGCCGGATGGACAAAAAAAGCCGGTGTGCCGGTACTGGCAAGTGTTGCGGCGATTTTCTTACCAATGTGGCCCGATTTGCCAATTCCCGAAACCACCACTTTGCCTTCGCAGTGCAGGATGATATTGGCGGCGCGAACAAAATCATCGCCCAGACGTTCTGGTAAACGGCTTGCTTCCTGCAACTCCAGCATTAACGTCTGACGTCCCGCGTTCAGTAGTGCTTCACTCATTGCTCTCTCCGGTTATGATCACATCGATCCCTTTCTCTTCCAGCGCCTGACGAAACGCCGGATCGATACCTGCGTCGGTAATTAGCTTATCGACGCTTTCAAGACTGCAAACTACGTTGGGGCTTTTACGGCCAAACTTTGATGAGTCCGCCATCAAAATCACTTCGCGCGCGGCATTGCACATTGCCTTACTGACGGTATAAACCTCGTTGAACGTGGTTACGCCCGCATTGAGATCGATGCCGTCGGTGCCCATAAACAATTTATCGAAGCTGAAATGTTCGAAGGCGTTCTCTGCCAGCTGCCCGTGAAATGAGGCCGATTTTTTACGAAATGTGCCGCCCGGCATCAGGATAGTTTGTTCGTTATCCAGTTCGGATAGCGCATTGACGATGTGCAGGCTGTTGGTCATCACCGTGATGTTATTAAAGCGCGAGAGCAGGGGCACCATCTGTAATACGGTACTGCCAGCATCAAGAATGATTGAATCGCCATCATGAATAAAACTGACGGCAGCTTCTGCAATCAGCTCTTTCTTGTGGGTGTTGATGAGCGTTTTATGATCGATAGGTGGATCGGATTCCTCTTTATTTAACACCACGCCGCCATAAGTACGAATGACGGTTCCTGCATGTTCCAGAATGACCAGATCTTTGCGAATGGTTGTGCCTGTGGTGTCAAAGTATTGCGCCAATTCTTCAACCGAGCATTTCCCCTGCTTTTGCAGGTACTCCAGAATGGCGGCCTGACGCTGACGAGGTTTCATGGGCGTGATTACCTGATTTAGGTTTCAAAATGATAACTTCGCAAGCTAGTAACATTCACAACGAAATTATCCACGTTTCAGTTTAAGCGCCAATGATAGAGCATTCTGTGATAGTGGATCATGGGGAAAGATCACATCGGGCTGTAAATCAGCAGAATGCATGCCTGTAATTGCGGGAATTTTTTGCGGTCGGGCGAAGACGGTCAGTCCTTTCATAAACAAGGTATCGACGATGCGCTGCTGATCGTCCAGGGCGATGGCGACCACGACCCGCGGTTTAAAGCGCCCGCTGGAACGGCCCACGCCAACCCGCCCTTGCTGGCATAGTGTGTCGAAGGCACGGTTAAAACGAGAAATTTGCCAGCCGCCTAAGGCCAGTTGCGCACACCAGGCGATAACGGCGACGGTGATGAGTGCGGATACCATAACTTTTCCTTAATGTAGTGGCGGAAGTCCTGTAGGCCTGATAAGCGTAGCGCATCAGGCATTCTATTAGTCTCGCGGAGATCCTTAACGGATCTCCGCTGTTGATCAGAACATCACCTGACCGCCGGTGACATTAATCGACTGTCCAGTGCAGTACGATGCCTTTGGACTGGCGTAGAACAGCAGCATATTCAGCACATCCTGATAATCGCAGCCGCGTTTGAGCGGTACTTTGTCGATGTAATACTGCTCGACTTGATCCGGTTTGATACCCAGCTTGGTCGCGTATTGCGGCAACAATGACTGGAACATCGGTGATTTCAGCAGGTTACCGAGCATCAGCGAATGGACCGTAATGCCATACTCAGCCAGATCCAGTGCCAGTGATTGAGTCAGCCCTACGCCACCAAATTTCGCTGCACTGTAACCAGAGTTATGCTTACTACCCACTTTGCCGGATTTCGAGTTGATCTGAATAATACGTCCCTGAATACCGTCGCGGATCATCAAACGCGAGAATTCACGCGCACACAGGAAATAGCCCACTAGGTTAACTTGTAGCGAACGATCAAAATCGCCGAGCTGGAAGTCGCTGATAAAGGCTGCTTTTGCTATTCCGGCGCTGTAGACCAGTAAATCCACGCGACCAAAGATTTCATCTACCCCACGAGAGAGCGCCAGAACGCTCTGCTCGCTGGTGGCGTCAGCACCAAAACCGTACGCTGTTCCTTCACCATATTCGGCGTTAATTTCTTGCGCCACATTTGCGGCCTTGTCGCTCTGAATATCGACAACCGCGACGCGATACCCCTCGGCAGCCAGACCGTGGCACAGGAACGCGCCTAAGGTTTGCCCACCACCGATGACAACGGCAACCTGATTCATTTTTTACTCCTTAACAGATTCAAACTTCAAAACCGATCCCGGCGCGATATCGTCGGGTACAGGGCCTGCCACATGGACAGTGCCCGGAAATTCCGCTTCGTTTAAACCATCGAAGCGCAGGGTGACATGACCCAGTTCGCGAAGGTTGTCTTCCGCCACGCTGCCAACGGCGGTCACCGGATAGCGATGCTGCCCGAGCGAAAATTGCAAACCGGGATGGAGTGCACCTTTCAACTCGCCGTGGCAATGAATGAAGCAATACTCTTCGAGATCCGCAGGCGCGCCTTCACGAAAGGTGATGAGCATCTGGTCGCTGAGGGCGTCAGTGGCACTCGCGCCGATACGGGTGATGGTGGTCTGATAAATAACGGTCATGTTTCAGCCTCTATTGATAGATAAAACCGGAGACAAACCAGGCGATCAGTACAGTCGGCGCGCCGGTTAAAAAGCGGCTCACCAGTACAGAAGGGACACCGACGCGAACCGTGTCCTGACGGGCTTCCGCCAGCGACAAACCGACCGGGATGAAGTCGCAGGCCGCCTGCGCGTTGATGGCAAACAGTGCAGGTAAAGCCAGATGCGGCGGAATATTGCCGAGACCAATCTGCACGCCAATCAATACGCCGATAACCTGTGCGATAACTGCGCCTGGGCCGAGGAAAGGTGAAAGCAGCGGGAAGGAGCAGATGAGCGCCAGCATGACCAGACCCAGTGGATGGCTCGCCAGCGGAGCAAGACCGTGGGCAATCCAGTCACCAAGGCCAGAAGCCATAATGATGCCAATGAGCGCCGAGACGAACGCCATAAACGGCAGAATGGTTTTTAATACAGTGTCGATGGTGTCACGGCCAGATTGAAACAGCACGGCAACGGCAGAACCCATGCCCATTCCTACCTTCGCCAGTAAACCATCGCTTTGTTCGGTGATTTTCTTGCTGGTGTCATAGTCACGCCCTACGGAGGAGAGGGGGGGGGTCGCATCACCCACTACAGTGATGTTTTCTTCTTTCACGCCAGAGACATAAATATCTTCCACAATGTACTGCGCCAGCGGGCCGGACTTGCCCGTCGAGTGGATATTAATGGTGGGAATACGCCGTTTTGGATAGATGCCGCAGCGTAATGTGCCGCCACAGTCGATTACTGCGACACCAATTTCTGCCTCCGCGGGTTCACCTTCTTTAAATCCGTCGATAGCCTGCCAGCCAGTAAGCTGTGCCAGTTTGTCGACAATTGCAGGACGTGTACCGGCGGTGATATAGACGATTTTTTTGCCCGGTGTGGCTTCCAGCTCAAGCGGGCCGCCCCAGCCACCCGTTCCTTTTTCGATCCGAATACGTGTCATGATGTTGCTCCTGCCAGGTGAACTTTTTGTTCAAGTTGAATGCCCATCTTTTTCTCAAAAATAGCGGTGGTCAGATCGGTTACCCAGCCGCGGAAGAAGTTGGTCACCAGACCAACCAACAGATAGCTCACCGCCAGTGGGCCAAGTGGCAGGTTCAGCGTTGTCAGACCGCTGGCAATGCCAAGATAAACAAACAGTTCGCCAGGGTTGATATGGGGGAAGAGGCCATTCATTGAGTGGCAGCTATAAGAGGCCGCCGCATAATAGCTGGGTTTGTACTTTTCCGGCATAAAGCGACCCAGGCTTAAGGTCATCGGATTGCAAAAGACAAACGTGCCAATGCACGGTAACAGCAGGTAACGGGAAACAGGGTTACCGGCGCAACGTTGAGCAAAACGTTCAATACGATGCTGACCGATAAAATTAATCAGTGCGTTCATGATAACCAGCAGGCTAATCAACAGCGGAAGAATGCCGGTCACCATCCCGGTAAACACCTCTCCGCCCTTTTGGAACAGCCCGATAAACCACTCTGCACCATGAGTAATGGTTTCTATCATTGTTCTCTCCTTCAGGATTTATTGTTTTATTACCAAACGGCAACCTAATCTAATCAGATTGAAAGATTTAAAAGTGTTATTTTGATCGCAAAATGAAAGATAAATATTTTAACTTGAAAGTTAAAATGAAAGGATAGCGAGGAGAATGAGTTGAGTTATGTAAAGTCCGTATCGGGCAGTGACTACCGCTTCCTTGTGCGGGGCGTGATGCTTTACCATACTTGCCCCTGGTTGAATCTGTTAAATGGACCCCTCATGTTCAAGCGTCGTTATGTAACATTGCTTCCCCTTTTTGTGTTGCTTGCCGCCTGTAGCAGCAAGCCAAAACCTACTGAGACTGAAACGACCACCGGAACGCCGTCTGGCGGCTTCCTGCTTGAGCCGCAGCACAATGTGATGCAGATGGGCGGCGATTTCGCTAACAACCCGAATGCCCAGCAGTTCATCGACAAAATGGTGAGCAAACACGGTTTCAATCGTCAGCAGTTGCAGGAAATTCTCTCCCAGGCGAAACGTCTGGATTCGGTATTGCGGCTGATGGATAACCAGGCACCAACCACATCGGTGAAACCGCCATCAGGTCCGAACGGCGCATGGCTGCGTTATCGCAAAAAATTTATTACGCCGGACAACGTGCAAAACGGCGTGGTTTTCTGGAATCAGTATGAAGACGCGTTGAATCGTGCGTGGCAGGTGTATGGTGTACCGCCGGAAATTATCGTCGGGATTATCGGCGTCGAAACTCGCTGGGGACGCGTGATGGGGAAAACCCGTATCCTCGATGCGCTGGCAACGCTGTCATTTAACTACCCACGCCGCGCGGAGTATTTCTCTGGTGAGCTGGAAACCTTCTTGCTGATGGCGCGCGACGAGCAGGACGATCCGCTCAATCTGAAAGGCTCTTTTGCCGGTGCGATGGGCTACGGTCAGTTTATGCCATCGTCTTATAAACAATATGCAGTGGATTTTAGCGGCGACGGGCATATCAACCTGTGGGATCCGGTTGATGCCATCGGTAGTGTGGCGAACTATTTTAAAGCGCACGGCTGGGTGAAAGGTGATCAGGTTGCGGTGATGGCAAACGGTCAGGCTCCAGGCTTACCGAATGGCTTCAAAACCAAGTACAGCATTTCACAACTTGCTGCAGCTGGACTAACGCCACAGCAGCCGCTGGGCAATCATCAGCAGGCCAGCTTACTGCGCCTGGATGTTGGCACCGGTTATCAGTACTGGTACGGTTTGCCGAACTTCTACACTATCACCCGTTACAATCACAGCACCCATTACGCAATGGCCGTCTGGCAGTTAGGACAAGCCGTGGCACTGGCGCGCGTGCAGTAACTATTTGCAAGAGGGGGGTTAAACTTCCCTCTGTTTTCTTACTGTTTATTCGAATGACGTAATTGCTTGATTTTTTTCGACAGCGATATCGCATATCCCAGGCAGACAACGCCTAACGCAGCCTGACCGAAGTCGAAAGGTTCAAGGTAGCCAGAAGATAAAATTTTACATATCACTGAAACCAGTGCGCCGATGCCACCAATGATGACCCAAATACGCATTTGCGTGGTTTGTTTAAGCACGTTTTGTGGCGTGTTATCCGTTTTCTTTGTTGCCATTGCTATTCTCTCCCTGTGAATACATATCAATGTGAACGCGGCATGGTAGCGCTTTTTCTTTACCGACTGGTCGCAACAGTCTTTTTCCGGAACGCAACTCGTAAAATCAATCGCTCGTCCCCATCTTCTGCGGGAAAGTGCTATCTTGTCCGGCATATATTTTTTGACTGACTGAGGTTGTGATGATTGACAGTGAACTGATGCAGTTAAGCGAACAGGTAGGGCAGGCGCTGAAAGCCCGTGGCGCAACCGTAACAACTGCCGAGTCTTGTACCGGCGGTTGGGTAGCGAAAGTGATTACCGATATTGCCGGTAGTTCCGCCTGGTTTGAACGCGGATTTGTCACCTACAGTAACGAAGCCAAAGCGCAGATGATCGGCGTACGCGAAGAGACGCTGGCGCAGCACGGCGCGGTGAGCGAACCCGTCGTGGTGGAAATGGCGATAGGCGCACTGAAAGCGGCTCGTGCTGATTATGCCGTGTCTATCAGCGGTATCGCTGGGCCGGATGGCGGCAGTGAAGAGAAACCTGTCGGCACTGTCTGGTTTGCTTTTGCCACTGCCCGCGGCGAAGGCATTACCCGCCGGGAATGCTTCAGCGGTGACCGTGATGCGGTGCGTCGTCAGGCTACTGCGTATGCATTGCAAACCTTGTGGCAACAATTTCTACAAAACACTTGATACTGTATGAGCATACAGTATAATTGCTTCAACAGAACATATTGACTATCCGGTATTACCCGGCATGACAGGAGTAAAAATGGCTATCGACGAAAACAAACAGAAAGCGTTGGCGGCAGCACTGGGCCAGATTGAGAAACAATTTGGTAAAGGCTCCATCATGCGCCTGGGTGAAGACCGTTCCATGGATGTGGAAACCATCTCTACCGGTTCGCTTTCACTGGATATCGCGCTTGGGGCAGGTGGTCTGCCGATGGGCCGTATCGTCGAAATCTACGGACCGGAATCTTCCGGTAAAACCACGCTGACGTTACAGGTGATCGCCGCAGCCCAGCGTGAAGGTAAAACCTGTGCGTTTATCGATGCTGAACACGCGCTGGACCCAATCTATGCACGTAAACTGGGCGTCGATATCGACAACCTGCTGTGCTCCCAGCCGGACACCGGCGAGCAGGCACTGGAAATCTGTGACGCTCTGGCGCGTTCTGGCGCAGTAGACGTTATCGTCGTTGACTCCGTGGCGGCACTGACACCGAAAGCGGAAATCGAAGGCGAAATCGGCGACTCTCACATGGGCCTTGCGGCACGTATGATGAGCCAGGCGATGCGTAAGCTGGCGGGTAACCTGAAGCAGTCCAACACGCTGCTGATCTTCATCAACCAGATCCGTATGAAAATTGGTGTGATGTTCGGTAACCCGGAAACGACTACCGGTGGTAACGCGCTGAAATTCTACGCTTCTGTTCGTCTCGACATCCGTCGCATCGGCGCGGTGAAAGAGGGCGAAAACGTGGTGGGTAGCGAAACCCGCGTGAAAGTGGTGAAGAACAAAATCGCTGCGCCGTTTAAACAGGCTGAATTCCAGATCCTCTACGGCGAAGGTATCAACTTCTACGGCGAACTGGTTGACCTGGGCGTGAAAGAGAAGCTGATCGAGAAAGCGGGCGCGTGGTACAGCTACAAAGGTGAGAAGATCGGTCAGGGTAAAGCGAATGCGACTGCCTGGCTGAAAGACAACCCGGAAACTGCGAAAGAGATCGAGAAGAAAGTACGTGAGTTGCTGCTGAGCAACCCGAACTCAACGCCGGATTTCTCTGTAGATGACAGCGAAGGCGTAGCAGAAACTAACGAAGATTTTTAATTGTCTTGTTTGATACACAAGGGTCGCATCTGCGGCCCTTTTGCTTTTTAAGTTGTAAGGGTATGCCATGACAGAATCAACATCCCGTCGCCCGGCATATGCTCGCCTGTTGGATCGTGCGGTACGCATTCTGGCGGTGCGCGATCACAGTGAGCAAGAACTGCGGCGTAAACTCGCGGCACCGATCATGGGCAAAAATGGCCCCGAAGAGATTGATGCCACGGTAGAAGATTACGAGCGTGTTATTGCCTGGTGCCATGAACATGGCTATCTCGATGACAGCCGATTTGTTGCGCGCTTTATCGCCAGCCGTAGCCGCAAAGGTTATGGACCTGCGCGTATTCGCCAGGAACTGAATCAGAAAGGTATTTCCCGCGAAGCGACAGAAAAAGCGATGCGTGAATGTGACATCGACTGGTGCGCACTGGCGCGCGATCAGGCGACGCGAAAATATGGCGAACCTTTGCCAACTGTCTTTTCAGAAAAAGTTAAGATCCAGCGTTTTCTGCTCTATCGCGGCTATCTGATGGAGGATATCCAGGATATTTGGCGAAATTTTGCCGACTGAACGCATACGGTATTTTACTTCCCAGTCAAGAAAACTTATCTTATTCCCACTTTTCAGTTACCAGCCCAGCGGTTAAGACACGCTGTCGCTGGTGGCGATATTTCGTTAGCTTGATTTCAGGATAATTATGAGCAAGAGCACCGCTGAGATCCGTCAGGCGTTTCTCGACTTTTTCCATAGTAAGGGACATCAGGTAGTTGCCAGCAGCTCCCTGGTACCCCATAACGACCCAACTTTGTTGTTTACCAACGCCGGGATGAACCAGTTCAAGGATGTGTTCCTTGGGCTCGACAAGCGTAATTATTCCCGCGCTACCACTTCCCAACGCTGCGTGCGTGCAGGTGGTAAACACAACGACCTGGAAAACGTCGGTTACACCGCGCGTCACCATACCTTCTTCGAAATGCTGGGCAACTTCAGCTTCGGCGACTATTTCAAACACGATGCTATTCAGTTTGCATGGGAACTGCTGACCAGCGAAAAATGGTTTGCCCTGCCGAAAGAGCGTCTGTGGGTTACCGTCTATGAAAGCGACGACGAAGCCTACGAAATCTGGGAAAAAGAAGTAGGGATCCCGCGCGAACGTATTATTCGCATCGGCGATAACAAAGGTGCGCCATACGCATCTGACAACTTCTGGCAGATGGGTGACACTGGTCCGTGTGGCCCGTGCACCGAAATCTTCTACGATCACGGCGACCACATTTGGGGTGGCCCTCCGGGAAGTCCGGAAGAAGACGGCGACCGTTACATTGAGATTTGGAACATCGTCTTCATGCAGTTCAACCGCCAGGCAGATGGCACGATGGAACCGCTGCCGAAGCCGTCTGTAGATACCGGTATGGGTCTGGAGCGTATTGCTGCGGTGCTGCAACACGTTAACTCTAACTATGACATCGACCTGTTCCGCACGCTGATCCAGGCAGTAGCGAAAGTCACTGGCGCGACCGATCTGAGCAATAAATCACTGCGCGTAATCGCTGACCACATTCGTTCTTGTGCGTTCCTGATCGCGGATGGCGTAATGCCGTCCAATGAAAACCGTGGTTATGTACTGCGTCGTATCATTCGTCGCGCAGTGCGTCACGGTAATATGCTGGGCGCGAAAGAAACCTTCTTCTACAAACTGGTTGGTCCGCTGATCGACGTTATGGGCTCTGCGGGTGAAGACCTGAAACGCCAGCAGGCACAGGTTGAGCAGGTGCTGAAGACTGAAGAAGAGCAGTTTGCCCGCACGCTGGAACGCGGTCTGGCGCTGCTGGACGAAGAGCTGGCGAAACTTTCTGGCGATACGCTGGATGGCGAAACTGCTTTCCGTCTGTACGACACCTACGGTTTCCCGGTTGACCTGACGGCTGATGTTTGTCGTGAACGCAACATCAAAGTTGACGAAGCTGGTTTTGAAGCAGCAATGGAAGAGCAGCGTCGTCGTGCGCGCGAAGCCAGTGGCTTTGGTGCCGATTACAACGCAATGATCCGTGTTGACAGTGCATCTGAATTTAAAGGCTATGACCATCTGGAACTGAACGGCAAAGTGACTGCGCTGTTTGTTGATGGTAAAGCGGTTGATGCCATCAATGCAGGCCAGGAAGCTGTGGTCGTGCTGGATCAAACGCCATTCTATGCGGAATCTGGCGGTCAGGTTGGCGATAAAGGTGAACTGAAAGGCGCTAACTTCTCCTTTGCGGTGGAAGATACGCAGAAATACGGCCAGGCGATTGGTCATATCGGTAAACTTGCTGCGGGTTCTCTGAAAGTGGGCGACGCGGTGCAGGCTGATGTTGATGAGGCTCGTCGCGCTCGTATTCGTCTGAATCACTCCGCAACGCACCTGATGCACGCTGCGCTGCGCCAGGTTTTGGGTACTCATGTATCGCAGAAAGGTTCACTGGTTAACGACAAAGTGCTGCGCTTCGACTTCTCACACAACGAAGCGATGAAACCAGAAGAGATTCGTGCGGTTGAAGACCTGGTGAACGCGCAGATTCGCCGTAACTTGCCGATCGAAACCAACATCATGGATCTCGAAGCGGCGAAAGCGAAAGGTGCGATGGCGCTGTTTGGCGAGAAGTATGATGAGCGCGTACGCGTGCTGAGCATGGGCGATTTCTCCACCGAGCTGTGTGGCGGTACTCACGCAAGCCGCACCGGTGATATTGGTCTGTTCCGCATCATCTCTGAATCGGGTACTGCTGCAGGTGTTCGTCGTATCGAAGCGGTAACCGGAGAAGGCGCTATCGCCACCGTCCATGCAGACAGCGATCGCTTAAGCGAAGTCGCACATCTGTTGAAAGGCGATAGCAATAATCTGGCTGATAAAGTGCGTTCAGTACTGGAACGTACGCGTCAGCTGGAAAAAGAGTTACAACAGCTTAAAGAACAGGCTGCCGCACAGGAGAGCGCAAATCTTTCCAGTAAGGCAATTGATGTTAATGGTGTTAAGCTGTTGGTTAGCGAGCTTAGCGGTGTTGAGCCGAAAATGTTGCGTACCATGGTTGACGATTTAAAAAATCAGCTGGGGTCGACAATTATCGTGCTGGCAACGGTAGCCGAAGGTAAGGTTTCTCTGATTGCAGGCGTATCTAAGGACGTCACAGATCGTGTGAAAGCAGGGGAACTGATTGGTATGGTCGCTCAGCAGGTGGGCGGCAAGGGTGGTGGACGTCCTGACATGGCGCAAGCCGGTGGTACGGATGCTGCGGCCTTACCTGCAGCGTTAGCCAGTGTGAAAGGCTGGGTCAGCGCGAAATTGCAATAATATAAGCGCCAGGCAATGCCGTGGACTCGCTTCACGGCATTCGCATTAACGCTATCGACAACGATAAAGTCAGGTTGAAGTTGTGTATATCGGCTAAACTTAGGTTTAACAGAATGTAATGCCATGACTGCTTACATGTAATGTGTTTGTCATTGCTTACTTTTTGGCGTTATATGATGGATAATGCCGGGATACAGAGAGACCCGACTCTTTTAATCTTTCAAGGAGCAAAGAATGCTGATTCTGACTCGTCGAGTTGGTGAGACCCTCATGATTGGGGATGAGGTCACCGTGACAGTTTTAGGGGTAAAGGGCAACCAGGTACGTATTGGCGTAAATGCCCCGAAGGAAGTTTCTGTTCACCGTGAAGAGATCTACCAGCGTATCCAGGCTGAAAAATCCCAGCAGTCCAGTTACTAATCTTTCCGCGTCTCATCTTTATCGGTGAGACGCACCCTCAAAATTCCTCCTTCACTCCATTGTTTTTTCGCTTTACTCCCGTTCATTCAACTTTAGTCTCCATTTTTTGCATTACTGCTATCTGTCAGACCTCCGTTTTTCTGTTGATAAAACACTCTTTTTGACGTTTTTACAGACTAATTGAGTGTGAATTGTGCAAACGATAAAAGTGTGGGAAAAATTGTTTGACTTATAAGTCTCAGAAAGTAATATGTGCGCCACGCAGCGACGATGAGCGATAAACAAGTTCTTCGAAGCACTCGTAAGAGGCGTGTGGTGAGGTGGCCGAGAGGCTGAAGGCGCTCCCCTGCTAAGGGAGTATGCGGTCAAAAGCTGCATCCGGGGTTCGAATCCCCGCCTCACCGCCATTTGCATCCGTAGCTCAGCTGGATAGAGTACTCGGCTACGAACCGAGCGGTCGGAGGTTCGAATCCTCCCGGATGCACCATATTCTACGAAATCTTCAGCGATGAAGGTGTCGAAGAGGTGGAGGTACTAACCGCAAGCATCAGGGAGGATAACGTTGCTTTAGCAACGGCCCGAAGGGCGAGCCGTAAGGCGAGTAATCCTCCCGGATGCACCATCTCTTACTTGATACGGCTTTAGTAGCGGTATCAAAAAATCTGCAGTAAAGTAAGTTTCCCGATGCATCCGTAGCTCAGCTGGATAGAGTACTCGGCTACGAACCGAGCGGTCGGAGGTTCGAATCCTCCCGGA